>JAYTXS010000327.1:0-7983 GCA_043742845.1 Gammaproteobacteria bacterium | reverse complement strand
TTCAATCATGGACGCGGCACGTTCTGGGGCGTGCAATACCACCCGGAATACGACTACACCGACATTGCCGCAGCTGCCGAGCGCTACGGTCAGACTCTGGTCACTGAAGGCATGTTTTCCAATGTCGCTACGCTTCGGGCATTTGCCGGCGATCTTCGCAATCTGCAATCGAATCCGTCTGATACCACGCTGCTCTGGAAGTATGGGCTGGGGCCCGCCATGCACAGTGAGGCGCTACGTCTGCTCGAAATTCGTAACTGGCTGCAGGCCAGCGTGCTGCCGCGCGCAGCCACAGGGTCCCGGTCATCCGGGACCCTGTACACACGCGCCAACTATCTACCGAACTTGTAGTTCGCCTCGACCAGGAAGCTGCGGCCGTAGTTATTGTAATTCAAGCTGCTGTACGGCTGATCATAGATGCCGGGCCAGCTATTATCCTTCGGCGGCTCTTTATTGAAGACGTTGTCCACGTTGGCCGACACCACCAAGCCGTGAATGATTTCATACCTCGCGCTTAAGTTGGCGAGCGTCCACGACCCGACTCTGCCGGCGCCGGGAGTGTTGTACTGATCGGTGGTCAGCGACGCCAAATAGTTCGGCGTTTTGCCGTAACGTTCTACGTAAATGGTCGTGCCGAAGTGATGCAAATTCCACGTCACCGAGGCATTTTCCTTGGTCTTGAAGTCGTTGCTGTAGAACGGACTCTGCAAGAGATTGATCAAGGTATCGCCCGTAAATTGCGTCGAGTCATGCTTGAGCACGTCGGTGTAGGCACCGTTGAACAACACTTCGCCGAATCGCCCAATGTCCAGCATGTAGTCGAGCGCCACCGTCAGGACGTTCAGATTCTCCTGCGCGACATTGATCTTGGGCGTGCTGACGCTGACGAGATTGCCGTTGGCATCCCGCGCTACGGCGGCGAGAGCCTGCACGCAGGTCGGCGACGCAACATCCAGCTGCCCCAATAGACAGGCCGAGTCCACGCGCAGCAATTGATCGCTGTTCTGCTCCTGGACTTCGTTGCTGATGGCCCAGTGAATGAAATCGACGCTGACCTTTGCCTCGCTCACCGGTGTGTAAACCAGACCGATGTCCCAGAGCTTGGCGGTAATCGGCTTCAAGCTGGGCGTACCCGAGGTCGTGCCGAAAAACGAACTGTTCGCCTGAGGGCAATTGCTCAAGGTGGCTACCGTATAGCCATTTTTCGTACAGGTGTAGTAATCGGTACCGGTAAAGAAGAAACCGCTTTGACCTTGAAACTCATCCGACAACGTGGGGGTCTTGAAAGCAGAGCCATAACGGGCGCGAATCAGCAACTGCGAACCGAGCGGCCGAAACTCCGCACCGATGTTGTAGGTGAACTTGTCGATACTATTTCCGTCAACCTTGTACTCGTCGTAGCGCCCCGACAGGTCGAGCGTCAGCATCCGCACCACCGGGAGCTTTATCTCGGTGGTTCCGGAATATCGCGAGCGATGACCTGAGCCCGCCGTCGCCGTGTACAGATAGGTTCCGCCGTCGAGAAAGCGCGGATCAGGCGTGTAATCCCATCCCTGACCGCCGCCGTCGAACACGACCGCCAAACCCGCGTTGCCTCCCGGCAACGTGAACAGCGAGGAGTTCACCAGTTCGGCGCGAGCCACACTTTCTTCGGTGCGTGAATAGGAAGTAGCGCCGCCGGTGAAGCTGGCGTATTGCGCCGGTGTAAGCGGGGTATAGAACTTCGCGTAATTCGGGGAGTACAGATTGGCTCCCAGCACAGGATCGTAGCCCAGATTGGGTCCCATGATGGAGGAGAAGAAATTATTGATGGGACCTTCGAAGGCGAGCTGAGTGATCTCGGTAAGCTTGTTCTCCGTATAAGTGAAGTCAACGGCATAGTTCCAATTCGATGAGAATATTCCGCCCTTCACGCCCAGCGTTCCCCTGACGCCGTTCAAGGTGTTCTTGTTTAAGGGTAGACCACCGGCTTCCTCGGGCGAGAAAATACGCTGTAGATTGAGGTAATCGGCGGTGGGGCCGCCCGCCGGTCCCGTCACCTTGGTATCTTCGTAATAGCCGTAAGGACCCGCGGAATCGCTTGCGGTCGAGAACAGTGCGGTGCCGGTGCTGAACCTTTCAACGTCGTGGCTGACCAGCACATCGCCGAAAACTTGCACGTTGCTGTTGATGTCATCACTGATGTGCAAATAGCCGTCGGTATTCTCTTGTCCGTTGCTGGTGGTGTACAACCCGCCGTTGAAAGTGCCGCAGTAATTACCGCGACCTTGCCGCGAGCGCACGCCGACCGTGTTGTTGAATTGACTGGCGACATTGGCGCAGTTGGCGGGATCCAAAAAATAATACAGGTCGCCATTGGGCTGGCCGTAGTAGCCGTCCACCAACCAGTTGCGGGAGGCGGCTTGCGGCGATGAACCGCCGGCTAAATAGTGGCTGGTGTCGTTGCGCTGGTAACCCCAAATCGGATCGACTCTCTCGTACTGCGCGCCCGCGACGATGTTGATGCCGCCGACGCTAAAGCCGTCTGCCAGGGCAATGCGTCGATTGCCGCCACCACCACCCGTGTACCAACCATCGCGTACGTCGATCGTGGGACCGTCCATTTGCTTTTTCATGACGACATTGACGACACCGGCGATGGCATCAGAGCCGTAGATCGAGGATTGGCCGCCCGGGAGAATATCGATGTGGTCCACCAATTCGGTGGGAATACCATCCACGTTGGGGACGATGTCGGTGCCGTTATAGAGTGCGGGGTAGTCCGCCAAGGGGCGTCCGTCGATCAGAATCTTGGTGTAAGACGGCGACAAACCGAACAGGCTGAAGGTCTTGATGCCTTGGGTGAATCCGCCGCTAAACCCGGCTCCCTGCACTGCGCCCGTCGCGAACGAGGTATGCTGCAGCGCGTCCCCCACCGATACGAAGCCCTTGTTTTGAATGTCTACGGCGGTGATGACCGTCACGGGCGTAGAAATTTCGGCGCGCACCTGGGGGATCAGGGATCCGGTGACGACCACCTCCTCGAGCGTTGAATCCGCCGCCGCTCCGCTGTTCGCGCCGGCCGCCCACACAGGGTGCGCCGAGAGCACCCATACGACGGCAGCCGCGATGGCGGCAAAAGACCTCTGACCAAAACCGGGCTTCACAGCCGCTGATGTAGCTTTTTCCACGAAATCTCCCTTCAAGTTCATTTCACCGCTGCATCAGCTGATATCAAATTGTGCAGGGTCCAGCGAATTTCTGCATCAATTCTGCGTTGTTACAGTCGCGCGATCAAGCTGCAATCGACATGAAATAATCCAGTTGTGTCTGTTGTGAATACGCAACAGACAATGGCCGCGCCCGGCAGAGGCTTGATCAATTGGGCGAGCAGGCCGCCCGGCTGACCGATCACGCTCAGGAGTTCATCGTGGCCTTCTAGTCGCAGTCAGTCTGGCCATGAGGAACAGGCCCAGCAGCTCCCCAATATCCAAGGCGCCACCTCCCCCTCCGCCACTCGCAGATTGGGTTGGGGCGCTGGTCACTAGTGTCGCAACGGCGTTTGCGGTTCCACCGCCTCCGGTACAGGCGAGCGTATAGCTCAGGGTGCTCGCAGCCGTAGGCGTCACCCCAAGCGAACCCTTCACCGCTTCGGCTCCAGACCACGCGCCGCTCGCTTTGCAGCTGCTAGCGTTGGTGGATGACCACGAAAGCGTGGCGCTTTCTCCCAGCACGATACTCGCGGGCGCCACGCTGATCTTGACTGCGGGCGCAGGCGGAGCAACCGTGATGGTGATTGCGGTCGACGCCGAAACCGTGTCACCCGCATCTCCGCCGTATGAGGCGATGACTGAATGGGTCCCCGCCGAAAGTGAAGTTGTCGTATAGGCAGCTACGCCCGAGCTGTTCAGCGCGGCCTTCCCGAGTGGCTGGGTCCCATCGCTGAAGGTTACCGTGCCGGTCGGTATCGACGATCCCGTCGCTGGAGCCACAGTAGCCGTGAAGGCGACCGCCGTGCCGACGATCGAACCCAGAGGTGTCGCGGAGAGCGTCGTCGTGGTGCCCACCGGCACGTCACTCTGCAGCGCGTACAGTTCGGCACCAATGATGGGGTCTGCGACCGCGAAGTAGAATTTGTTTCCGACAGTGAGGCCCGTCGGACTGCTCGAGCTCACGGACTGACCCGTTCCTAAAGGCGCAACGATATGCGTGCCCGTGACGGTTCCATCCGATCTCCAATACGAGCGCGCGTTGCTGGAATCCACGGCCGTGTAGATTGCGATGTTGTGAAAATCACCGAGCCATTGCACAGCGCCGGGGTAGTTTCCCTGACCATCTACCAGCGCCTTCGTGCCCGCCACAGTGCCATCCGTCATCTACGGTCCCATGCCATGCGTTGGGTCGGAACCGGTGAAATACGCGGCGCTTGCATTTTCCGCCAGGGACCCCGCGGCGTAGTAAGCCGTGCCGGTGAGGGCCGAAAACCCTGAGCTTCCAGCATCGAATATCCAGAGCGAAGTACCCGCGAAAAGAAGTCGATTATTGACGACACCGATGAAGGTGCCAAGCGTCACGGGTAGCGCTGCGACGGCGGTGGTACCGGAAGATGTTCCGTCTGAGCGCCACAGCGTCGGTGTATTCGAACTATCCAACCCTGCAAAGTACAGAGCACCGGCATAGGCGGTTAAAAAAAATGGCGTCGCGGAAGGCGACGGGCCCAGAGATGCAACCAGGCGAGTGCCGACGGTGCTGCCATCGCTCCCCCAAACGCCATATCCCGCTTGAGCGCCATACTGTTGGGCGATGAAATACACCTTGCCTGCGAATGCAGCCATTTGGCAGGGATTCGAGCTACCCGGTCCCTGCGCGACGTCGAGAAGCTCCGTTGTTCCCGCGGCGGTGCCGTCGCTCCGCCACGGTTCGACGCCGTCGCCGAAAGCGGGAAAATAGGTGACGCCTTGAACGACCGCAGGCGAGAATATTCCGCAAGTATAAGGCGGACCAACGCTGGGGAACTCCGCAGCCGTTGCTGCGACGGGGTCATAGCGCCATAGATACCGCGCACTCGCGACGGAGTCGTAGGCAAAGAACATGAGCGAGTTGCCGGCGGTAAAGAGATTCGAGGGACTCGAACCGAGAGCCCCCGGAATTATATCCGCCGCCAATTGCGTACCGGCGGATGTGCCATCGGAGCGCCAAAGTTCTTGGCCGGAGACTCCATCGTTAGCCGAGAAATATAGCTTGCCTTGGAAACCATAAAACGAATCGGGGTTCGATCCGGCCGCGGTGTATTCGGGCGCGATATCAGCAAGGAACTGCGTGCCTGCCAAAGTGCCATCGCTGACCCAGGGCTCCAAACCTTTTGTCGGGTCGAAGGAGCCAAAAAAGAGCCGGCCGGCGGACCAGGCGAACAGCTTTGCCGGTTGTGGGGAAGTACCCGATGGAACGGCCGATCGCTGCAACACAGTGGTCGTATTCGCCGTCGGATCGTACCGTGCGGTCCAATATTCCGTCACGCCGGATGTCGGGTTCACGCCCACCCACTGGAAATACACTGTGCTCGCATCGCCTGCGAAGCTTAAAACTCCGACCAGGCTCGGTGGAGTGGAGACAACCTGCGTGCCGGAGGGCGTGCCGTCAGTTCGATAGATCGCGCCATAGCCCGCCGTTCCAAAGTACGCGTAGGGGCCGGCTGTGCCGAGCACGGTTTCTGGGAGGGCCGGATTGGGAAACGATACCGCAGATAGATTTACCGTCCCCGCAACGGTGCCGTCGGTGGATAGAACGCCTTCATTGATGCCGCTACTCACCGTATTGGTGGCAAAAAGCACGTGATTGCCGATGACCGTAAAGCGCGGAGGCAAATAGGAGTTGCCAACGGTTGAATTGAAATTTGCGACCGCGTAAGTACCTGCGGCTGTCCCGTCGCTGCGCCACACCTGTTCGACGCCCGCACTCTTTCCGACAAAAAGGACAAGAGTTCCAAAAGGGGTCAGCGGCAAATCACCCGTCGAATAATCTTCAATGTCGATACTCGAGGTGACTTGTTCTATGACGTCGTCGGTCAACCGGATTCGAAATAGATTGATGAGCGCGTTGACGCTGGCCGTGAAGTAGACGTAATTTCCGACTTGGACGAATGAACTCACAAAGAGTCCCGACCCCAGGCTCGCCAAGACATGAGTGCCGGCAGCCGTGCCATCCGTCACCCACGGCTCAAAGCCCTGCACCTGGTCGAATCCTGCGAAGTATGCTTTGCCATTGCTGGCGACCGCCAATCCGTTCGGCTTGACACCAGGTCCAAAATTGATGCCCGCCAACTGCACTGTCCCAGCCGCCGTACCATCGCTCCCCCACAGGTAAAGGCCCGTGTATGCCGTGGATCCGTCCGCACCGGTGATCAGTATTCTTGCCCCCAAAACACCGACGACCGCCGGAGTGAAGCCAATGATCCCTGCCGCCATATCAGTGACTTTGCGCGTTCCGGTCGATGTCCCGTCAGTCACCCAAAGCTTCGTTCCCGAGGCTTGAGTGGTGGCCGCGAAGTAAGCGACGGAGCCGACGGCGACGAAATTCGTCGGATTCGAGGATCCCGCACCGGCTTCAATGTCTTTGACCATCACCGTCCCGGCGTTCGTGCCGTCGGTTTTCCATAATTCCACTCCATGGGTGCCGGCGGTCGCAGCGAGATATGTCGAGCCGCCCAGCGCACCCAGGAACGCCGGGTCCGAGCTCACGCCGATGGGCGTCGTATTGATATCGCGTACCAGGGTAGGTACGTTCGGCCACGCTGGATGCACGCATAGCGCGATTAGCAGAACTATAGCGGTTACCGCGGTCACCAATCGACAACGCAGGCGCATGTGAGTTTTCTCTTCCCTGGTGACCCAAGCGCCTCAGTGCATTGGGCGTTGGTTGTTATTTCTAGTTATTGCCCCCGAATTTAGGCTAACAGAGCGAACAGGTATCGGGCAACAACACAGCGCGTGGGCCGGTGATGCGCAGCATTTGAGTCCCTAGATTATTTGCTCAGACGCATGGAATTGGCCACCACGCATACGCTGGAAAGAACCATGGCCGCCGCCGCAAAAACGGGTCTCAGCAGACCGAAAGCCGCAATCAGCACCGCAACGACGTTGTATGCAAAAGCCCACGCGAGATTTTGCCGGACGATGCGCAACGTGGCGCGGGCAAGTCCGAGTAAGCGCGGTACCTCGTCGCCCCGAAGTCCGGCATTCCCGCTGCTTCGACGTCGGGACCAGTGATAGCGGTCGCACCGCTGCCATCCCTGCGTACCCGCCAGATTTCGCCTTTTGCAGAGCTATTGCGAAAGCGCTTCACCGTGAAGGCCAGATCCTGGCCATCGGGCGACCAGACCATGCCCATGATGCCGCGATGATCCGTGGCGAGAGATTCCGCGCCTGCGCCGCCTCGAGCGGTTTGTCTACGAATACGACTTCGGCGACCTGTGGATTCACGACATTCACCTTGAGGCAGCCCCCGTCGCGGTACACTCCGAACTCCCGGCCACGGATCTCGAAGCGGTTCAGATGCATGTCCCCCCAGCCGAACGCGACCTACAGAACCTCATGGAGGTCGGCGACCGAACTATCGGCACGCACCAGCAGGCGCCGCCAAACAAGCGGGCTGATGCCACGGAGCACCGCACGCAGTTGCTAGATGTCATTGCCCGGCTTCGCCTTGGCCGCCATTGCCGAATATTACAGGGGGTCGCGGCATCACTGCACCCCTTAGGATCCGGATGCTCTCCAACTTGCAACGCTCGATCCCGATCAGATCAATCCGATCGCAGGACCCGTGTACGTCTGCGGTTACTTTTGACCTGTTCGGGTAAACACCCTTATCAGGTCGATCTGGGCCGAGGCTACTGAGATTTTAATTGGCTTGCGCGCGGCATCGTTGCGCTAATTCTGTATCGGGTATTCCCTCCTCGACGAGCATGGAATGCAGCGGTTGCAGCTCAGCTTGGTACTTCTCCCACAA
>JAYTXS010000326.1:0-9316 GCA_043742845.1 Gammaproteobacteria bacterium | reverse complement strand
TCGTGGGTGCCGTTCTACGAATACGCCGACGGTCAGTTCTTTTGCGCCGATGCGGCTCCCGACGATGTCGCCGCCGCCCGGCGCGCCGGCTTCACGCGGCTGGCCGGCCTGTTCGCAGTGCGCTTCAAGCACACCGCTGAGCTCACCGCCGAGATGGCCGACGCGGTTTCCGACTTGCAGTTCACGTCCCGCTACCGCGTGCCATTCCAGTTCAGTGGATACATGCGAAAGCACTTCCAGGCGGCCGCCTTTGCCGAATCCTCGTCGGGAGTGACGCTCACAGACCTCGACGGCAATCGGCTGTACGACTTGACGGGATCCTACGGCGTCAACGTGTTCGGCTATGACTTCTACAAGGAGTGTATCGAACGCGGCAGCGAGCGGGTTCGCGCCTTGGGACCGGTGCTGGGCGCCTACCATCCCGTGACGGTTTACAACGTGCGCCGCCTGCTGCTGATTTCCGGTCAGGACGAGATTTCCTTCCACATGTCCGGCACCGAAGCGGTGATGCAAGCGGTACGGCTGGCGCGTTATCACACGCGGCGAACTCACCTCGTGCGCTTCTGCGGCTCCTACCATGGCTGGTGGGGCGACGTGCAGCCCGGAGTCGGCAATCCTATCGCCGCGCGCGAAACCCACACCCTGAAGGACATGGATGAAGCCAGCCTGCGGGTGCTGCGCACCCGCCGTGACATTGCCTGCGTGCTGGTCAACCCCCTGCAGGCATTGCATCCGAACATCGGCGCACCGGGCGACTCGACCCTCATTGACAGCGGCCGCAAAGCGCATTTCGACCGCGCCGGCTACTCTGCGTGGCTCGAGAAGTTGCGCGATGTATGCAGTTCGCGGGGCATCGCGCTCATCTTCGACGAAGTCTTCGTCGGATTCCGGCTTGGGCTGGGGGGCGCCCAAGAGTACTTCGGCGTACGCGCCGACCTGGTCACTTACGGCAAAACCGTGGCCGGCGGCCTCCCGGTCGGCGTGCTCTGCGGCCGCGCGCCATTCATGCGCCGCTTTCGCGACGATCGGCCGGCAGACATCTGCTTCGCGCGTGGCACGTTCAATTCGCATCCCTACGTCATGGGCGCCATGAATGAATTCCTGCAGCGGCTCGATAGCGACGCGGTTCGCGGCCTGTACCGTGATCTCGACGGTATCTGGAATGCGCGGGCTCGAGGCATGAACGAGCGCCTGGCAGCGGAAGGCCTGCCGGTGCGGGTGGCGAACATGTCCACGATTTGGACCGTCTACTATCTTGGAGCGTCGCGATATAACTGGATGTTCCAATATTATTTGCGCGCCGCCGGACTGGCCTTGAGCTGGGTGGGTACCGGGCGCCTCATATTCAGCCTGAATTACACAGACACCGACTTTGCCGAGGTCGCCGACAGAGTCCTGTCGGCGGCCCGCGAAATGCAGCGCGAGGGCTGGTGGTGGTCCTCGCCCAAAGTCACCAATAAATCCATCCGGCGCCGTGTACTCAAGGAGATGATTCAAGCCCGATGGGCTTCGGCGGGGCGGCCGGCCGCATCGGCCATTGGATCGATGAGTTCGCCGCGCAGCAAGTAAAGAGGCGCCTTGTAGTAGATCTTCACATCGTTGAACGGGTCAGTGAGGATCTTAGTAGCCCACACCAGGCCGGTCCGCACGTCCTTCAAGAAGAACAAATGCACGGTGCGGAACAGCAATGCGCCGATGCCGACGATGAGCCATATTTCGCCTACGTGGCGCACGAATTCCTCGCCGTTGGCGTGCGGCTGAAACAGTCCGAAGAACGTGGGATCCAGCCAGAGCAGCGCCGGCGACAGAGCCCAAACTGCATGCAGGATCACCTTGCGGCGCAGGTTGTACCCCACCTTGATGTCTTCCTTGTGCTCGTGCGTGGCATGGTTGACCTTGTCGTAGCCCTTGGGCTCGAAAAAGAAATGCCCGGATTGGCGGCTGACCATGGATACCAGCCAGCCGATCAACGCGGACTTCGCCGGATCGGCGAACGCGGTCACATAGGCGACGATGAAGCTGACCGCGCTCAACAAGTGCAAGGACTGATTAATACGGCTGTGGTGGTAGTAGCGGTGATCGTCCCATCGCTGTGTCTGTAGTTCTGCCCAAAAGCTACGCATGGTGGTTCCTTAGATATCGCGACATGAGTCGGCCATGTAGCAAATATAGGAATTCCGTTACAGGCCCATTACAAGGGTTGTCCAGGACGCCGAATCGCGACCCGCGTCCCGCCATAGCAAGAACTCTCCCCGTCGGCGTTCATCGTATCGTCATGCCTTGATGCGATTGTCATCGCCATGAGAATCATGATCGTTACCGACGCGTGGTTTCCTCAGACCAACGGCGTGGTTAGTACTCTGGCACAGACGGCGGCGTGGCTCGGTCGATTCGCCCATGAGGTTCGCATCATCCAGCCGCGCGATTTCCGCAGTGTGGCCTGCCCTACTTACCCAGAAATCCGTCTGTCGCTATTTCCGTATCGCAAGGTCAAGGACCGTATTCTCGACTTCTCCCCGCACGCCGTGCACATCGCAACCGAAGGACCGCTGGGGCTGTCCGCCAGGCGCTTTTGCGTGAGCCGCGCAATGCCGTTTACGACCTCGTATCACACGCAGTTCCCTCAATACCTGCGGGCGCGTTTTCCGGTCCCTCTGGGGCTATCTTATAAGGCGCTGCGCTGGTTTCACGGCCCGGCCGCGCGTTGCATGGTGAGTACCGCGTCGCTACGTTTGGACCTGGCAGCGCATGGCTTCGAACACCTCTCGACCTGGCGCCGCGGCGTCGATACCGAGATTTTCAAACCCGCCGCGAAGAGTTTTCTCAAGCTGCCGCGGCCGATTGCCGCCTACGTCGGGCGAGTCGCCGTTGAGAAAAATATCGACGCATTCCTGGCCATGGAGTGGCGCGGCAGCAAGATCGTCATCGGCGACGGCCCGGAGCGCGAGCGTCTCCAGGCCAAGTACAGGGAGGCAAATTTCCTGGGCTTTCGTTTCGGCGAAGATTTGGCGCGCCACTTAGCGGCCGCCGACGTCATGGTATTTCCGAGCCGCACAGACACTTTCGGCCTGGTGATTCTCGAAGCGATGGCCTGCGGCGTGCCGGTAGCCGCGTATCCCGTGACCGGCCCGATCGACGTGGTCGCCGATGGTGTAACCGGAGCCCTTGACCTGGATCTAGCGGCGGCTGCCCGGCGTGCACTCGACATCGATCCGAAGGCCTGCCGCGAACATGCCTTAAAGTCAGGATGGGATGTGTGCAGCCGCCAGTTCGAAAGCAACCTGGAGCCTTCCGAACTCCTCGATCAGCCGAAGTTGATCTTCGCCTCGAGGTTGGTGCGCGAATCGGCACTCGACAGCGCTTCCTCAAGCTCAATCCGCCCCTCACGCACCAGGTTGTAGAGCGAGCTGTCGAAGCTCAGCATGCCGCGTTCCGTACCGGTGCGGATCGCCTCCTTGACGCCAATGACGTCGCCCTTCTTGATGAGCTCCGACATGTAAGGAGTATTGACCATAACTTCCGATGCCGCTACGCGGGCCCCGGACTTCGTCACGACCAGACGCTGCGAGAGAATCGCGCGCAGGTACTGGGACAAATCGAGAAAGATCTGGTTGTGCTGATCACGCGGAAACATATTGATGATGCGGTCCAAGGTCTCAGCGCAGTTGTTCGCGTGCAGCGTCGCGATGCACAAATGGCCCGTGCCGGCGAGCGCGATGGTCGCCTCCATGGTTTCACGGTCGCGGATCTCGCCCACCAGAATCACATCCGGAGCCGAACGCACGGCACTGCGCAACGCGCGGGAAAAGGACTTGGTGTCAAGGCCAACCTCGCGCTGATTCACGATGGATTTCTTGTTGGAATGCAAAAACTCGATGGGATCCTCAATGGTAAGAATGTGATCCGACGAGGTTTCATTGCGGAAGTTGATCATCGCCGCGAGCGTGGTCGATTTGCCGGCACCCGCCGCGCCCACCATGAGGATCAAGCCGCGCTTGAGCATGACCAGTTCTTTATAAACCTCAGGCATACCTAGGTCTTCGAGTCTGGGCATTTCCGCCGTGATGTAGCGCAGCACCATGGCAGGATAGCCGCGCTGATAGAACACGTTGACGCGAAAGCGGCCGAGCCCTGTCTCGGAAATTGCGAAATCGATTTCCAACTCTTCGTTGAAGTGCTCGATTTGGTCCTGGGTCATCAGCCCCAATGCCGCCTGGCGCACCGTCTCCGGGCTCAAGATCTGTTTATTGACTGGGAAAATCTTGCCTTCGATTTTGATCTTGACCGGCGCGTTGCAAGTAAAAAAGAGGTCGGACGCCTTGCGCTCGACCATAAGCTTGAACAGCGGCTTGGTGTTCATCACCTGCGCCGGAACGTCGGGTGCCGCGGACATCTAGAATACCTGGCCTTCTTCTTCCTCGACGATTTGCAGAGATTGGCCCGCTTCTTCCGGATTCTTCATCTCACGCTTGCTCTCGAGCTTCACACGCAGGCGCAGCTCATTCTTCGAATCTGCATTTCGCAGCGCGTCTTCATAAGAAATCATCCCGGCCTCATACAGCTCGAACAACGCTTGATCGAAGGTCTTCATGCCGAGTCGGTTGGATCGCGACATCACTTCTTTGATTTTTGCGACCTCACCCTTGAAGATCAAATCCGAAATCAACGGCGAGGCCAGCATGATTTCCATCGCAGCGATGCGGCCGGCGCCGGCCTCGCGCGGAATGAGCCGTTGCGAGATCAACGCACGAATATTCAAGCTCAAATCCATGAGCAACTGCTCGCGGCGCTCCTCGGGAAAGAAATTGATGATGCGGTCGATTGCCTGGTTCGAGCTATTGGCGTGCAATGTCGCCAGCACCAAGTGCCCCGTCTCTGCGAATTGAATACCGTATTCCATGATTTCGCGATCGCGGATTTCGCCGATGAGAATCACATCGGGTGCCTGGCGCAGCGTATTCTTGAGGGCCAGATGCCAGCTCTCGCAATCGACGCCGACTTCGCGATGCGTGACCACGCAGCCCTTGTGCGCGTGCACGTATTCGACTGGATCCTCGATGGTGACGATGTGGCCGCGGGTCTTTTCATTGCGGTAGCCGACCATGGCCGCGAGTGAGGTCGACTTCCCGGAGCCGGTGCCGCCCACTAGAATCACGAATCCGCGTTTGGACAGCACGACTTCTTTCAATACCGCCGGCAGCTCGAGCTCTTCGAACGTCGGGATCTTCGCATTGATGGTACGCAGCACCGCGCCTGTGAAGCCCTGCTGCACGAAGGCGCTGACTCGAAAGCGACCGATTCCGGGGGGCGCAATCGCGAAGTTGCATTCCTTGGTGGCGTCGAACTCCTTGGTTTGCCGATCGTTCATGATGGCGCGCACTAAACCCGCGCTCTGCTCCGGACTCAAGGAGCGGTCGGATTGCGGTCGGATTTCCCCGTCCACTTTGATGGCGGGCGGAAAGCCGGCGGTGATGAACAAATCGGAACCTTTCTTTTCGACCATGCGCCGGAGCAGGTCTTGCATCAGGCGTATTGCTTGATCGCGTTCCATTAGATGCTGTCCTTGTTCTGTGCTTTATAGCGCGCTTCTTCGCGGCTGACGACACCTTTTTGCACCAATTCCTGCAGACATTGATCGAGGGTTTGCATGCCCTGGCCCTGGCCGGTCTGAATGGCCGAATACATCTGGGCAATCTTGCCTTCGCGGATCAAGTTGCGGATGGCGGGGGTGCCGATCATGATTTCATGCGCCGCAATACGGCCACCGCCGACCCGCTTCATCAAAGTCTGGGATATCACCGCACGCAAACTCTCGGAGATCATGGCACGCACCATGTCTTTTTCCGCGGCGGGAAACACGTCCACGATGCGGTCGATGGTCTTTGCCGCCGAACTCGTATGCAAGGTGCCGAAAACCAGATGGCCTGTTTCCGCAGCGGTTAGCGCCAGGCGGATGGTCTCCAGGTCGCGCATTTCGCCGACCAAGACCACATCGGGGTCTTCGCGCAGCGCCGAGCGCAGCGCCTCGGTGAACCCCAAGGTATCGCGATGCACTTCGCGCTGATTGACCAGGCAGCGCTTGCTCTCGTGCACGAACTCTATGGGATCCTCGATCGTGATAATGTGGTCGGGGCGGTTATCATTGCAATGATTGACCATGCCGGCCAGCGTCGTCGACTTGCCGGAACCGGTGGGTCCGGTAACCAACACGAGACCGCGGGGAAGCATGCATAAATCTTTGAAGGTCTTGGGGGCGTTCAACTCGTCCAGCGACAAGATGGTCGACGGAATATTGCGGAATACCGCTGCGGCGCCGCGGTTTTGATTGAAGGCGTTCACCCGGAAGCGCGCCAGCTTGGGGATCTCGAACGAGAAGTCCGTTTCGAAGAACTCCTCGAAGGTCTTGCGCTGTTTGTCGTTCATGATGTCGTACACCATGCTGTGCACTTCTTTATGCACCAACGCAGGCATATTGACGCGTTTCATGTCACCGTCAACGCGAATCATGGGCGGAACTCCCGCCGAGAGATGCAGGTCCGACGCATTGTTTTTCACCGCAAAGGCGAGAAGCTGCGCGATATCAACCGCCATTTACGGCTCCTAATTCGGGCTGGTTTAAGCCACTAGCAGTATATAAGAGGGTGTCGTCACCGAATATGTTAATTGGTCCGCAGAATTCGACGCTTCATGTGAACTACGTCAGGTCTCTGATACGTCAGGCTGCCTTGGCCGCAGGACGAGACCCGGCCGCGATCACCCTGGTAGCCGTAACCAAGGCACAGACTGCCGAAACCGTACGCCTCGCCGCCACCGCCGGCGTCACGGATTTCGGCGAAAACTATCTTCAGGAAGCGTTGGCCAAAATGGACCAATTCGCCGGTGAGCCCCTGCGTTGGCACTTTATCGGCGGTATTCAATCGAATAAGACGCGCGCAATAGCCGAGCGCTTTGATTGGGTGCATAGCATCGATCGTCTGAGCATCGCGCGACGCTTGGCAGAACAACGGCCTTTTCATGCGGCGCCGCTCAGCCTGTGTATTCAGGTGGAGTTGGTGCCGGAGCCGAATAAGGGCGGAGTCATCCCCAGCGAGGTACGCAAGCTCGCCGACGCGATCGTACAGTTGCCCAAGGTCAAGCTTCGCGGCTTGATGTGCGTACCGCCGCCGCAGGCGGACGCGGCGGCCGAGCGTGCCGTGTTTGCCCGCCTGCGCGCCCTGCTCGAAGAGCTGAATGCGAACGGCCACCAGCTCGATACACTGTCGATGGGAATGAGCGGGGATTTCGATTCTGCGATCGCGGAGGGGGCGACGTTGGTCCGCATAGGCTCGGCGCTGTTCGGACCCCGGTAAGGACCCCGGTAAGGACCGCGGTGAGGGCGCCGGTAAGGGAACGGGTAACAACGATTGAGGGGTTGGCATGAACAATATACGTAGGCTGGCATTTATCGGCGGCGGCAACATGGCGGCCGCGCTCATCGGGGGCTTGACCAAGCGCGGCCTTGCCAGTGAGCGGGTGGTGGTTGCCGATCCCAGCCAGGATCAGCTCGATAGGCTGGTACGCGAATACGGAGTCAAGACCGCCGCCGACAACGTGAGCGCCGTCAAAGACTCCGAAGTGGTGATACTCGCAGTTAAACCGCAGCTGCTTCGCGGCGTCGCACTGAACCTGGCGCCGCATTTGGCACAGACGCCGCCCTTGCTCATCTCAATCGCCGCCGGCATACCGCATGCGGCTCTCGCACGCTGGTTCGGGCCGAAGGTCCCGGTCATCCGCACCATGCCGAATCGGCCAGCCCTCAATGGCTTCGGCGCCACCGGCTTGTTTGCGCCTCCCAGTGTGGGTGCTGCGAACCGGGCGCTGGCGGAGACGATCATGGCGGCAGTCAGCGCCACAGTCTGGGTGGAACACGAATCGCAGATGGATACCGTCACCGCTCTCTCAGGCAGCGGACCTGCATATTTTTTCCTGTTCATGGAGGCGCTCGAGGCCGCCGCCCATGAGCGCGGCCTGCCCAACGACATCGCCCACCGCTTGACGCTGGAAACGGCATTCGGCGCTGCGCAGATGGCGCGCCAATCGGCGGACTCGTTGGCCACGCTGCGCGAGCAAGTCACCTCCAAAGGGGGCACTACTGCCGCTGCACTCGAGGTTCTGAACGCGGCCGGCCTTCGTGCTATCGTCGCTCATGCCGTGGCCGCGGCCGACCGCCGCTCGGCTGAGCTCGCCGCCGAATACGGCGCTCCCTAGGCTCCTCGAGTTAACATCATTTCGGTCGGGGTCGCACCGACCCCGTTTAAGAGGTGGCGCGAAGCGCCTAGAAATATCGGTCATGGACGCGATTAGATACATCGTCGATACGCTGCTCTGGCTGCTAACACTGGCCTTTGTATTGCGTCTCTTATTCCAGTGGGTGCGGGCGGATTTTCGCGATCCGATGGCCGACGCCATCGTGCGCGTGACTAATTGGCTGATCATGCCCTTGCGCAAGATCTTGCCGCCGGTAGGTAAGGTGGATACGGCCACCGTGGTCGCGGTCCTTGCCGTGGCATCGCTGCGCACCTTTGCCGCGATCGCCTTGGAGGGCGGAGGCGTCGGCGACGTAGTGCTGTTTCTGGAACGCATGGCCCACGATTTGGCTGGTTTGGTGCTGCGTATCTATTTGTTCGCCCTGCTGCTGTACTGGCTGACCGGTTTCGTGTCGCCGGGCGGCTATGCCCCAGGCGTGCGTCTGCTCGCGCAGCTCTGCGAACCGATCTTGAAACCTGTGCGCCGGATCATTCCGCCGATCGGTCAATTAGATTTATCGGTGCTTTGGGTGTCGATCATCATCGGCGCTTTGCTTGTGCTACTTCGTTGAACATCGCCTCCTACATGCCTGAAATCACAGTGATCGAGATGCTCGAGCGTGGGGTACAACTCGCTCAAAAGCACGCGGAAGCCTGAAAAACCAGCACGTGACGCAACCCTCGCGCAGATCTTTTTTCGCATTTGCGCTAAACATCGGCTTTTTTCTATGTTATTTTCGGCGCCGAGTTGAATTTGCGGGCAATAGACGTCCGCTCTCGCAAACATAAGCAGGAGATTTAATATGGCGAAAAAGAATGCAGCACCGACCAAGTCTGAAATTCTCGCTAGCATTTCGAAGGAAACAGAACTCTCGAAGAAGCAGGTCGGAGCCGTGTTTGACTCGCTTTCCGCCTCGATCAAGAAGAGTCTGCGCAGCCACGGCTTGTTTACGTTGCCTGGACTTCTGAAGATGAAAGTCGTGAAGAAACCAGCCACGAAGGCGCGTGAGGGTGTCAATCCTTTCAACGGC
>JAYTXS010000325.1:0-5622 GCA_043742845.1 Gammaproteobacteria bacterium | reverse complement strand
ATGGCCGCGGCAGTAGGAGTCACCTGAAACGTGCCGCCGCGCAGGCCCACGCCCTGACCCGTGGAATTACCGCCGAGCCGTGCCAGCACATCGCCGGCGGTCGTTACCGCGGCATTGACCCAGCGCAGCTGTTCGGCGTTGGCTTGATTGCCCGGAAGCGCGAGCGCGCGATCGACGCTCGCGGCATGGAGGGCGAAGCGCGGCACCAAGCGCAGCGGCGGGATCATCGCTGCGCAGGAAGTGTCGCCCGGCTCGAGCGTCTCGATGAAGCGGCGTGCGATACGCGCTGCACAGTCACTGCGTGCGTGCGATAGAGCGTTGACGTGGAAGCTATTGGCGATGCGAATCTGGGTGCCGTGCTTGAAGGCAGCCGCGACGGCGGCGCCGTCAACCGGGGTGGTGATGCTGTCGAGCTCCCCGGAAATGATGAGCGCCGGAATGTCCGGGTAGTGCGCGTCCGCGTCGACGACGTGCGACGCCGCATGGCTGGGAGGGGGCACCGGCCATTTCACGCATTGATCGATAAAACTGTAATCCAGCGGCATTCCGCGATACTCATCGATGCTGAACGGCGCGTAAGTGTCGGGATGGGTGCGCCGGCGCTCGCTGAGCGCCCGGTCGCGATCCGCAGTGCGCAATACCGGCGCGAGGCGCATATCGAAAATCTGCGGCGGGTCCTGGCACATCACCGCCGCCGCCAGACCTGCGCTGTACTTGCTGGCATCCCCGGTCGGATCACGAGAGTCCACCGCGCTGGCGGTTTCGGCCATCAGCCGCAGCAGCGGTGCGCGATCGCCGTCCGAGAACGCCCGCGCCGCGGCGTCCAACTCGCGAACGGTGGCAAAGGCCGGCGCACCGCCGTACATGACAATGGCCAGCTGCGAGGCATCGGCTGTGAATTCGCGCGGCTTTCCATCGCTGTCCGCGGCGCGCGACGCAACGGGGTGCAGGCGCAATTCCTGCAGCACGGGCTCGATGTGATCCATCGAACTGCCCGGAAGCGCCGCGCAGGGCGCGAAGCGCCGGCAGGCGATATTGAATTTGTCGCGCATGGCGGGGGCATAACTCGGATACCAGGCATAGTCGGCACCGTTCAGCGGATACGCGCCGTCAAGTACGATGCAACGCAGTACGCCCGGGTGCTTCACGGCAAACACTTGTTCGAAATAGGTCCCGTAGGAGTCGCCATACAGATCGATGGTGCGGATACCGAGCGCCTCGAGGATGGCGGCCAGATCGTCTGCGGCGTACGCCGTACTGTACAGCGCTGCGCGCGCGCCCAAGGAATCGCCGCAGGCGCCATTAAGCTCCACTGTCCAGTGGTCAGCCGTCTGCAGATCACGGCAGTCCACGGCGCCGGAACGGCCGGTGCCACGATTATCCATGATCAGGACATCGCGCCGCCGGCGTAGAGGCTTGAACAATGTCAGATAGGCGTCGCGGGACTCGGTTGCGGGATACCCCGGTCCGCCTTCGGTGGCAACCAAGGTGCCGAGGGACTGACCGGCTCCTGAATGCGGGTAGTACTCGAAGTAGATCGACAAGCGCCCGGGAATTACCCCCGTAGGATCCATCGGTCGGCCGAGCGTACCGCAGTAACCGGGCGCACCCTGGCAGCGCCGCAATTCGACTGATCCTCTAAGAAGGGTCTGCTCGGTATGGGGCGGCCCGGGATTGTCGTGAGCGAACGCCAGCGAATTCAGGCATAGCAGCGCAAGCGTCGCGCATAGGCGCAAAGGCAGCCGCCGCCGGGCGCGCCGATGACGGAGTACTGCACACTGCTGAGCGCCCATGGTCTTAGGAGTGTTACTCAACCGCCGCGACGGTGCAAATCTCGCTGTCGTAAATTTTTTGGTAAACGTCGCTTCGGCGCACTGTTTCGCGGCGGTTTGTTGCTATTGTAAAAAGACCTTGGAACTTGGGATTTCATCATGACTGCGCGCGACACCATTCTGAATCGGCTGCGGGGACGCAATCTCGAGACTGCTTTGGAGAGGGAGTTTTATTGCAGTTCCGAAGACTACCAAGTGGACCTGGATATGATTTGGTATCGCGACTGGCTGTTCGTCGGCCACGACTGCGAGGTGTTGAATCCGGGGAATTATTTCACGGTGCAGATCGGTGAGTACCCGGTGCTGGTAGTGCGCGACCGCGACGGCGGCTTGCGCGCTTTTCACAACACCTGCCGGCATCGTGGATCGAGAATTTGCTCGGCCGAGCGGGGCACGTCGCCGCGTCTGGTGTGTCCGTACCATCAATGGACCTACGCGCTCGACGGCCGCTTGATCGCGGCCCGCGACATGGGAAGCGAGTTCGACAAGTCCCAGCACGGGCTAAAGCCCGTGCACTGCGCCAGCGTCGCCGGCTACATTTGGATTTGCTTAGGCAAGGTGGCGCCAGATTTCGAGCCCATTCGCAGGCATCTGGAACCTTATTTTCAGCCGCACACGCTGCATCAAACGAAAGTGGCCTTCGCATCGACCATCATCGAGCAGGCCAATTGGAAGCTCGTATGGGAGAACAACCGCGAGTGCTATCACTGCGCCGCCAATCACCCGGAGTTGATCCGGACGTTCCCTGAGGATCCGACCGCGACCGACGGCGAGGATGCGGCTTCGGACCCAAAGACCGCCGCGAAATGGACGCACTGGGAGTCCATCGGCTTGCCGAGCAAGTTTCATATTTCTGCCGACAGCCAGTATCGCACCGTGCGCACGCCGCTGCTGGAGGGAGCCGTGAGCTTCACCATGTCGGGACAGGCCGCGGTGCGCCGGCCGTTGTCGGAGTCGATCGCGGAACCGGACGTCGGCAGCTTGCTGATGTTCCACTTTCCTACGACCTGGAATCATGTGCTGGCCGATCACGCGATTTCCTTTCGGGTCCTGCCCGTCAGCCCCACCCAGACCCAGTTGACCACCAAGTGGCTGGTGCATAAGGATGCGGTCGAGGGCGTGGATTACGACGTCAAGGAGCTCACCAAGGTGTGGATGGCAACCAATGCCGCGGATACGGTGAACTGTCAGGAAAATCAGATTGGCGTGAATTCGCCGGCCTACGATCCCGCTCCTTATTCTCCCGTCCATGAAGCGGGCGTTACCCAATTCGTACACTGGTATTGCACGCATCTTGAGGGCAGACTACTGTCCGATGGACAGTAACTTCATTTGACGGGCAGGCGCGGGCAGTTCGCGGGCATCCTGTCGTGAAATACTCGGCTTGGGGATTGCTGCGAGGTGCACTGTCCGGTCAGCGCCACTGGCCGCAAGCGTGGCGTGATCCCACCCCCAAACCGAACTACGACGTGATCATCGTCGGTGGTGGCGGACATGGACTCGCTTCTGCCTACTACCTTGCAAAGAACCATGGCGTCACCAACGTGGCAGTGCTCGAGCGCGGCTGGATCGGCGGCGGCAACACGGGCCGCAACACCACCATCGTCCGATCGAACTATCTGTTCCCCGAGAGCGCGCGCCTGTATGACTTCTCCTTGCAGCTGTACGAGGGTCTCTCGCAGGCGTTGAACTTCAATATCATGCTGAGCCAGCGCGGCCTTGTCATGTTGGCGCACAGCCGTCACGACCTCGACGCCATGTCGCGCTGGGCGAATGCCATGCGCATGAATGGCATTGCGGCGCAGCTTCTGTCCCGGGACGAGGTGGGCGCTCTGGCGCCCGCGTTGGATTTGTCAGCGCAGGCGCGTTTGCCGGTGCTCGGCGGATTCACGCAACGGCGGGCGGGCACGGCACGGCATGATGCGGTGGCCTGGGGTTACGCGCGTGCCGCTTCCGCACTGGGCGTGGACATCATCCAAAACTGCGAGGTCGTGGACTTCATCAAGGAAGGCGGCCGCGTGATCGCAGTGAACACCAGCCGCGGCCGCATCGGTGCGCAGCGCGTCGGCATTGCGGCCGCCGGTCACAGCTCGGTATTGGCAAAACTCGCCGGATTTCGTCTGCCCGTTACCAGCTACGCGTTGCAGGCCATGGTCAGCGAACCCATCAAGCCCCTGCTCGACACGGTGATCCTATCGCCCGGGACCGGTGCCTACGTGAGCCAATCCGACAAGGGCGAAATCGTCATGGGGGCCATGCTGGATTTATTTCCGTCGTACGCGCAGCGTGGCAGCTTTGCCGTCAAGCAAGCCATCATTGCGGCCACCCTCGAATTATTTCCCTCCTTCAGCCGCTTGAACTTGATGCGCCAGTGGTCGGGCATCGTCGATGTGGTGCACGACTCCAGTCCCATTATCGGCCCCACCCCCATCCCCAATCTGTACATCAATTGCGGGTGGGGCACCGGCGGCTTCAAGGCGATTCCGGTGGGTGGCTGGACTCTTGCGCATGTGCTGGCGACGGGGCAAAGCCACCCGCTGGCAGAAGCCTTTCAACTCGAGCGATTCGTCACCGGACGGCTGATCGATGAGGCCGCTGCCTCGGGGATTGCGCACTGATGATGCAGATTCCTTGCATCCACTGCGGCCCGCGCGATGAAAGCGAGTTCATCTGCGGCGGCACCTCGCATCTGTCGCGGCCGGGGTTGGAACAAAGCGATCAGGTTTGGGGTGAGTACCTGTTTTTTCGCGACAATCCCAAGGGCTTGCACTGCGAGCGCTGGCGCCACGCTCAGGGTTGCGGTCAGTGGTTCAATGTCGTGCGCAACACGGTCACGCACAGCATCGAGTCCGTGTATGCCATCACGGATCCGCCGCCATGACCGCCTCTCGACTGGCAGCGTCCGCGGGATCCCGAATTGACCGCTCGCGGCGCATTCACTTCGAGTTCAACGGCCGCGCTTTGAGCGGCTACGCCGGCGACACCCTGGCTTCGGCCTTGTTGGCCAACGACGTACAGCTGGTGGGACGCAGCTTCAAGCTACATCGTCCCCGCGGCATCATGTCCTGCGGGGTCGAGGAGCCTACGGGCCTGGTGGATGTAGGCAGGGGCGATCGGCGGACTCCCAACTTACGCGCGACGTTGGTCGATCTCTACGACGGACTGGTGGCATCCAGCGTCAACTGCTGGCCGAGCGTGGGTTTCGATGTCGGCGCCATCAATAACCGATTTGCCGCATTGCTGCCGGCGGGCTTCTATTACAAGACTTTCAAGTGGCCCAGTTGGCATTTATTCGAACCGTCGATTCGCCGCATGGCCGGGCTCGGCAGAGCGTCCGGTCAGAGCGATCCGGATCGCTACGAGGAAGCGGCGACACGCGCCGATGTGCTGGTCATCGGCGGCGGACTTGCAGGCCTGAGTGCCGCCGTGGCGGCAGCCGAAGCGGGGGCGGACACCTTGCTGGTGGCGAGCAGCGCTGCTTTGGGCGGTGCGCTGGCATGGCGTACCGACGCACCAGTGGCCGAACTCATCGAGCGCGCCAAGCGCAGCGGGATGCGGACGCTGACACGCACTCAGGCTTTCGGTGTTTATGATCACAATCTGGTGTGCGCCCGCGAATCGCTGCCACTCTCGCACGTGTCGGGTGCTGCACAAGGGGTGCTTCGCGAGCGGCTGTGGAAAATCCGCGCACGCGCCGTCATCGCCGCTGCCGGAGCGTTCGAGCGACCGATGATTTTTCCGAACAACGATCGCCCCGGCGTCATGCTGGCGGGCGCCGCCGATAAATACG
>JAYTXS010000324.1:0-8110 GCA_043742845.1 Gammaproteobacteria bacterium | reverse complement strand
ACCGAAGCGAATCTGGGAGACGGATTTTTCGACACAGCCCGCTTTCTCAAGGCCGGTGGACGGCTATGCGTGGGCTCCGACAGTCAATCGACGGTCAGGCCCAGCGAAGAATTGCGCTGGCTCGAATACCAACAGCGGCTTCGCAAGAAGCGCCGCGGCGTACTCGCCACCCCCACAGAATCGCATGTCGGAACCCGCCTGTGGCGGGACGTCGCGCTGCATGGCGCACAAGCCATCGGTCAGCCCGCCGGTGCGATCGAGGTGGGCCGGCGCGCCGACTGGTTGGTGCTCGATGCCGCACACCCTTCGATGGTGGGCGCGGCGCCGGACACCGAATTGGATCACCTTGTTTTCGCCGGCGGCGACGCCGCCATCCGCGACGTCATGGTCGCCGGCCGCTGGGTGATCAAGGACCGTCTACACGAGGCCGATGAAGTCCTGCAGCCGCGGTTTGCCGAACTAATGCAGCGACTGGGCCGCCCGCCGCCGGCGTCCCTTTGAATTGGTGCAACATGGAGCCACGGACTTGGCGACAAAATCGGTTGACTGTACCTGTCTATACAGGTTAGATTTAAGACCATGAGCAAGGCCTCCGCGTCGCTGCAGCCGCTGTATCTACAGGTGAAGCGGCACATTCTCGATAACATCGGCTCCGGCAAGTGGAGCGCTGCGTCGCGTGTTCCCTCAGAAAACGACATCGTCAAATCCTTCGGCGTGTCGCGCATGACTGCCAATCGGGCACTTCGCGAATTGCGTGACGAAGGCGTGCTGGTGCGCATCGCCGGGGTGGGCAGCTTCGTCGCCGACCAGCATGCTCACGCCCACCCGCTCGAAATTCATAGTATTGCCGACGAAATCCGCCGCAGGGGCCATGTGCACCGCTCAGAAGTCATTTCGCTGGAGAAAATTCGCGCCGTCGCGGACCTCGCCGAAGATTTCGGCATTGCTGCGCGCAGTGAACTGTACTGCTCGGTCATCGTGCACTTCGAAAACGATCGACCCATTCAGCTCGAGGACCGCTACGTCCTGCCGAAGCTCGCGCCCGACTATCTAAAAGTGGACTTCAAACAAACCACGCCCACCGACTACTTGATCAAAGTCGCGCCGCTGCAGGAAGCAGAACACTTACTGCGCGCAGTCATGCCGGATGAGCGCACCCGCAAGCTCTTGGGGATGAAGCGCGACGAGCCTTGCTTGTTGATGATTCGACGCACGTGGACCGCCGGGCAAATTGCCTCGGTGGCCCGTCTTCACTACCCCGGTTCCCGATATGAACTGTCGGGGCGTTTCCGCCCCTAAAGGATGTACCCATGCTCGCCCCCGTGAAACCCAGAGTCATTCGCGCCGCCCGCGGCAACACCTTGAGCGCGCGCAGCTGGATGACCGAAGCACCGCTGCGCATGCTGATGAATAACTTGGATCCCGAGGTGGCCGAGAACCCGGCGGAGCTGGTGGTATACGGCGGCATCGGACGCGCGGCTCGCGACTGGAATTGCTACGACCGCATTGTGGAGACACTGAAGAAGCTGACCGAGGAAGAGACCTTGCTGGTGCAATCCGGCAAGCCGGTGGGCGTATTCCCGACGCATGCCGACGCGCCGCGCGTGTTGATCGCCAATTCCAATCTGGTGCCGCACTGGGCCACGTGGGAGCACTTCAACGAACTCGATCGCAAGGGCCTTGCCATGTATGGCCAGATGACCGCGGGCTCCTGGATTTATATTGGCAGCCAGGGGATCGTGCAGGGCACCTACGAGACCTTCGTCGAAATGGGCCGCCGCGACTTTGGCGGCAAGATGGGCGGCAAGTGGATTTTGACGGCCGGTCTCGGCGGCATGGGCGGCGCGCAGCCGCTGGCGGCAACCATGGCGGGCTTCAGCATGTTGGCGGTGGAGTGCCGCCAAAGCCGCATCGACAAGCGCCTGGAAACCGGTTACATCGACGCCCAGGCGCGCTCCTTGGAAGAAGCGCTCGCCCTGTTCGAGACGGCCAAGAAGAATTCCAAACCGATTTCGGTGGCGCTGCTGGGCAATATTGTCGATGTACTGCACACCTTGCTCGAGCGCGGCATCCGTCCGGACGCGGTGACCGATCAGACATCGGCACACGATCCGGTGAACGGCTATCTGCCCCAGGGTTGGACGGTCGATCAATGGGATGAGCGGCGCGTCAGTGATCCCACCGGTACTACAGCGGCAGCGACCGCGTCCATGGCCAAGCATGTCGAGTACTTGCTGCGCTTCAAGCGTATGGGCATGCCGGTATTCGATTATGGCAATAACATCAGGCAGGTGGCTTTTGACGCTGGCATCAAGCAGGCCTTCGATATCCCGGGTTTCGTACCCGAATATATCCGCCCGCTGTTCTGCCGCGGTGTCGGACCCTTCCGCTGGGTGGCGCTCTCGGGCGATCCGGAAGACATCTACAAGACCGACGCCAAAGTGAAGGAGTTGATCCCCGACGATCCGCATTTGCACCACTGGCTCGACATGGCGCGTACGCAGATTCATTTTCAAGGCCTGCCGGCACGCATCTGCTGGGTGGGCTTGGGGCAACGTCATCGCTTGGGATTGGCATTCAACGAAATGGTGAAGAACGGCGAGCTCTCCGCCCCCATCGTCATCGGCCGCGATCACCTCGATTCCGGTTCGGTGGCCAGTCCCAACCGCGAGACCGAGGCTATGAAGGACGGTTCGGACGCCGTCTCGGACTGGCCGCTGCTCAATGCGCTTTTGAACACGGCGAGCGGCGCCACCTGGGTATCCATTCATCATGGCGGCGGCGTAGGCATGGGCTATTCGCAGCACGCCGGCGTGGTCATCGTCTGCGACGGCAGCGAGGCAGCGGGCAAGCGCATTCACCGCGTGCTCTGGAACGATCCGGGCACCGGAGTCATGCGTCACGCGGATGCCGGCTACGCAAGCGCCATCGCCTGTGCACGCGAACAAGGCCTCAACTTGCCGATGATCGACTGATGTCGAACATCCTCGAGTTTCGCGCCGGGGAATTATCGCTGGCGACACTGCGGCGCATCCATGAGCGGCCGGTTGCGCTGCGCCTGTCTGCGCATGACCTCGGTCGCATCACCGCTGCGAGTACCCTGGTGGAGAAGATCATTGCGGGCGGCAAGGCCGCCTACGGCATCAACACGGGTTTTGGCCTGTTGGCGCAGACGCGAATACCCACCGAACAGCTCGAATTGCTACAACGCAATCTGCTGCTCTCACATGCGGCGGGCATAGGCGATCCGCTGCCCGACGCCGTCGTGCGCCTAATCCTCGTGCTCAAGATCAACGCGCTGGCGCGCGGCCACTCTGGCATCAGCATGGGAGTAATCGAAGCCCTGCTCGCACTGCTCGAGCGGGAGGTCTACCCCCTGATCCCAGCCCAAGGCTCGGTGGGCGCGTCCGGAGATTTGGCGCCATTGGCTCACTTGAGCACCGTGCTGCTCGGCATCGGTCAGGTACGCGTACAGGGCGCGGTGCTGTCGGCGGCGCAAGGCCTGCAGCTCGCCGGCCTGCAGCCGCTGAAGCTGCGCGCCAAGGAAGGCCTGGCCTTGATCAATGGCACTCAAGTCTCCACCGCGTTGGCATTGGCGGGCTTGTTCGGCGCGGAAGATGTTTTCGCGGCCGCGGTAGTCGCGGGAGCGATGTCGGTGGATGCACTCAAAGGCAGCGATGCACCCTTCGATGCGCGCATCCACGAGGCACGTGGACAGCCTGGGCAAATAGCGGTGGCGCGCGAATATCGAGACCTAATGGCCGGCAGTGCCATTCGCGCCTCACACCTCGAGTGTAGCCGTGTGCAAGATCCCTATTCCTTTCGATGCCAGCCGCAAGTCATGGGCGCTTGTTTGGACTTGATCCGCCATTGCAGCGCGACGCTGGGCGTCGAGGCCAACGCGGTCACGGATAATCCGCTGTTGTTCGCTGAGGCGGGCGAGGTGCTCTCCGGCGGAAATTTCCACGCCGAACCCGTCGCATTCGCCGCCGATACTTTGGCGCTCGCGATCGCGGAGATCGGCAGCTTGGCGGAGCGGCGGGTGGCCGTACTGGTCGACCCCAAGATGAGCGGCTTGCCGGCATTCCTGGTTGAGAACAGCGGCGTCAATTCCGGATTCATGATCGCGCAAGTCACCGCCGCAGCATTGGTCTCTGAGAACAAGACCATCGCCGCGCCGTGCAGCGTCGATTCCATCCCGACCTCGGCCAATCAGGAGGATCATGTGAGCATGGCGACGCATGCCGCGAGGCGCCTGAGGCCCATGGTCGAGAATGCGGCGGCCGTGATCGGCATCGAATTGCTGGCTGCGGCGCAGGGCATCGATTTCCATCGGCCATCTCGATCCTCGCGCCTGCTCGAGGAGGTCCACACCGTCATCCGCGGCGACGTGCCCTTCTATGCGGTCGATCGTTACTTTTCTCCTGACATCCACGCAGCCCAGACGTGGGTCAAAACCGGGTGCTTCTCACCGCTGGTAAAGCGGCTCCTGCCCTCGAGGGCCTAGACTTGATAGTCGGCCTTCGATCATTTCTGCAGCTGTAAGTAGGCGATGACGTCTGCGCGGTCTTGTGCCCCGCTCAATTGGAAGAACATGTTGGTACCAGGAACGAGCGCACTCGGATTGATCAGCCAGCGATCCAGGGTGGCCTCATCCCAAGTCAATTCGGAACTCTCCTACTGCAATGGCGCAGAGCCAGAAGCTGCCGACATCTCTCGATCGTTCCATAAGTGCACCACGTGAGTTCTATGATCCATAAAGACTCCCGCGGCGGCCGCTTTATTCCCGACCGACCGACAACCAGATCACGGCTCGGATCCAATCTGATCGAGCGCCGCCTCGATCGAGCCTTCCGCCGGCTCATGGATGTCGAACATGGTGGCAGCGCTTCTCAGGAGCGTTTCTCTACTATCCCGGCCGTCGCTATCTTCCCGCACCCCTGCGCGCATTCGTCGATTTCATCAAAGCGCTGCGTGAATAGACCACAAGTGTGCGATATTTCCCACATGAAAAGCACTGCCGCGGCCGTGATCGCCCTTATCGCTTATCTCACGCCCTGCGCAAGCCGCGCAGATATATTGAATCTCGCCACACTGTCCTGCGGAAAGTACGAGAACGAAGTGCTGCCTGCTGCAGCCACCAGCGCGACGGCAGACTCCATCAATACCGTCATGTGGTTGTTCGGCTACTCCGTTGCAAAATCCGGCGCGCATGTCATGTATCCGGATGCGCTGGCGCCCTTCGGCTTTGCGCTCGACGGCGAGTGCAAGACCAATCCCGTCGAGACCCTGCTGGACGCACTGGCCGTCGTCAAGCCAGAGACTAAAAACCCCATGAACCTCACCACCGTCGAGTGCGCAACGTTCGCCCCGCGACATGTCGCCATGGCTCAGTCGGATCCGCAGAGCGCCAATACCATCATGATGTGGTTATTCGGATTTTCGACCGCAAGGTCCGGAAGCCACCTTTTCAACGCGGATTTGCTGGGCTCCTTTCAAGCGGCATTGCTGGATCATTGCGCCAAGCACCCCGACAGTAGCTTGTTCGACACATTGAGCAACATCAAGTTGGGGGCCAAGCCGGTCCAGCACCCTCCTAAACCGTAGCGGCAAGAAGCGATGCCTACGCGCAAATCCCAACTGACTTTGCTCAGCATTCTTGGAGCTCTCGCCATGCCCTATGCAAGCGCTGACCCGGGCGATAAGTCGCTGCACGCCATGCTAGCGCGCGACAAGGCATTGGAACTCTCCACTCCTTACGTACCGCCTCCAGGCAACGCGCTGGAGCATCACGCCGCGGGCTTTGCCCAAATCATGTGCTCGGCCGTGTTCATTACCGGGCTTGATCCGGACTTCGCCGCCGAAAATGTCGGCTACTTTACGGCGCCGTACGCGGAACGCGCCAAACTCGGCAAGCCCGTGGTCGACCGCACCACGAAGACAGTCACGGTCGCGGTTCCCGGAGGAGCGGTACGCACGGCCAAGTTTGTGGGCGCTCAGGGCTGTGTGACGCTTCCCATCGGGGCGAGTGAGCTTGCATTCACACCGCAGCCGATCAAGTCCGCTCTCCCCGATCCGATGACTCAAGCGTGGCCGATGGGCGACAAAACGACGGACGGGTTTCCGACGCAGCTCAGCGCCGACAAGATCAATCGGGCTGTGGACGCCGCCTTCGCCTCGCCTGGCGGAATGACGGCTGCCGTGGTCGTGACCTGGCGGGGGCGCATCATCGCCGAGCGCTACGCCGCGGGGATCACCGCGCGCACGCCGCTCGAGAGTTGGTCTATGGGCAAGAGCGTCACCGCCGCCCTCATGGGCGTGCTCATCACACACGGCGACTATGAGCTATGGCAGCCGGCGCCAATTCCCGAGTGGCAAACTCCGGGGGATCCGCGCGCCAAAATCCGCATTGCCGATCTTCTGCACATGTCGAGCGGTTTGCGTATCCGTGGCCAGTACGATCCTGACTACGATCCCACCGGCCCTTATACGGACCATCTGTACCTGTACACGGGAACCGTCAATTCCTTCCATTATGCGGCAACCCGGCCCCTGCAATGGCCTCCCAATACCGTGGGCCGCTATCGAAACACCGATCCTGTGCTCGTCAATTACCTCATTCGTCTCGCCGTCGAAAAGCGTGGTGAGAACTACGCGTCCTTCCCGCAGCGGACTCTGTTCGATCGCATCGGCGTGCGCAGCATGGTGATCGAAACCGACCCCTTCGGAAATTTGCTGACTCAGGGCTATGACCTTGCCTGCGCGCGCGACTGGGCGCGTCTGGGCAATCTCTATCTGCAGGACGGCCTATGGGACGGCAAACGCATTCTGCCGGCCGGGTACGTCAAGTTCGTCAGCGCTCTCGCGCCTGCCTGGGTCGCCGACGGCCGTCCCATCTATGGCGGCTTTTTCTGGATCAATGGCGACGGCGCGCTGCCCGTTCCTAAAGATGCCTATTACATGGCGGGCGCGGGCGGACAATACACCATGATCATACCGTCGCACGACCTGGTGATCGTGAGGCTGGGGCATTTCAAGGGCGCTGAAGTGGGCGCGTCGGACTTTAACGAGGCGCTTGCCCAGTTGCTCGCTGCCGTTGCGCCGCACCCATAATGGCGACGCGCATCCGACGCGCCGGCACTCGGACGATTCCTACGTGCAAAGGTTCCCTTGGCCGAATGCGGATTCTTGCCACCGATGGTGGACTATTCCCATGGGCAAGAGTGGAAAAGCGCCGTTATTGGTCCTCACCATGCTAGGTTTGGGGATGAATACCGTTTCCGCTGCGCCGCCTCCCAGCCCAAGACCAGCCTTGCGCCTGGATCTGCGCCCCTCACAGACTTCGCTCGGCGCCGAAAAGTCATCCATGGCTTTCCCGTCGCCGCGCCGCACGTTCTTTGGATCACAGGACCCGCTACAACTGCCGAATTTGGGCGCCGAGGGTCCACAGGCGCGGATACCGAGCCGAGTGGAGGAGTTTGCGCGGCGCGTACACAAGGAAGGGCTGCCTGTCGCACGCCTTTGGGAGAACAAATCGGCGCTGGTCAGCCTGGGTCTCAACCAAAGGGGCAAGCCGGGCTTATGGATTATTCAGAAAATTCATTGAGCGGATCTTGATGACAATGCCACGCCCCTTACGCGTTCTATACGTTGAAGACAATTCGATGGTGCGTGAAATCACGCTAGAATTGTTGGAGCAGAATCAGCGGCAAGTGGCCGCATTCGCCACGGCGGAAGATGCACTGAGAGAATTCAAACAACAAACCTTCGACATAGTCATTACCGACGTCAGCCTGCCGGCGATGTCGGGACTGGACCTGGCTCGCAATATACTCGACATCCAACCGAGCGTGCCGATCATAGTGGCTACGGGATATGCGCTGGATCTGAGCCAGGGCACGTGGGGACCGAAGGTACGCGTCATTTTAAAACCCTTCGACAGCCAGCAGATCGATGCGCTGATCGCGGACCTGTGCGCGGACGTTTCACCAGATACAACGTCCACTTCAACTCTTCCCTCTTAAAGTTCTCCCCAGCGCCGGACTCGGCGCGCGCGACCTCAATCGATCGCGCGGCCGCTCCTGGCCTAAAATATTTTAATTGTGGTAAG
>JAYTXS010000323.1:0-3529 GCA_043742845.1 Gammaproteobacteria bacterium | reverse complement strand
CCCGCAATCGGCGAGCGAATCATCCCCGCGGCGTGTGCGACGGGCCGCCCTTGTTGAATATCCTTGATGGTGTCGGCCGGAACATTCAGCGACACCAGCGCCTGCAGTCCGGCGTCGCGGTCTGCTTCGGCATTGGCGGCATCGGTTTCAGCCTGCGCTGCTTCGCGCTGAGCGACGCCGTTGTGCTGCTGCAGATCCTTGTCCAGGTCGGCCAAACGGCGGTTGGTTTGAGCTGTGGCAAGCGCTTTTTGATAAGTGCTGACCGCCGCCGCGAAGTCGGGCGAATCCACCGCCGCCAGCGGTTCGCCTTTCTTAACCTGATCGCCCGGAGATACCAGCAGCCGCGAGACCGGACCGGAGAACGGCGCAATCACGCTGGTGGCCTGATCGTTGTCGAAGTCCACCACGCCGGTGATGTCGATGGTCTTATGGAATTTCGCTGCCGCGACAGTGAAAAGGCGGATGTTCTGGTGTTGCGCCGTCGTGAGGGTGACGTTGTTGATCGTCGATAGCGGCTGCGGCTCGTTGTCGGTCTTCGCCGAGCAGGCGGCAAGGCAGGCGGCTACTGCGACGAGGGCTATCACCGTGAAGCGCCGCAGCGCGAGTGGATGACCCGCGGAATTCAAATAAGACGTTCTATTCATTCTCTTTTATCCGTGCCTAGATCCGCGCGTTGCCACCAGCCGCCGCCTAGCGCCTGGAATAGCGCCGCCGTATCGGCATAACGAGTCGCCTGGGCTTGGACTAAATTGATCTGGGTCTGCTCTGCCGCTTGTTCGGCGCTCAGCAACGCGAGATAACCGGCGTAGCCGTCCTGCCATTGCAGATGAGCCAGATCCAGTGTGATTTTGGCGGCATCCGCCGCGGCTGACGCGGCCTTCACGGCCTCAGCATCCTGTTCGAGCGCCGTCAAAGTGTCCGCGACATTTTGGAAGGCAGTTAGAACCGTGCTGCGATATTGCTCCGACGCTTGAACGTAGGCCGCCTTCGCCGCGCGCTCCTGGTGAAGTAATGTTCCACCTTCGAATATAGGCGCCGTCACCTGTGCGCCGAGTCCCCAAAATCCGGTGCCGCCGGTAAACAACTGGCTCATGGCCGCAGCCGAGCTGCCGGCATTGGCGCTCAGCACAATGTTCGGCAGGCGATTGGCCGTCGCTATCCCGATCTTGGCGCTGGCGTCGTGCAAATTGGCTTCCGCCTGCAGCACATCCGGTCGCTGGGCGACGAGCGCGGATGGCAGGCTGAGCGGCAGGTCTTGTGGCAATTGCAGACTCGCCAGATCAAACTTTTCAGGGATTGCCTGGTTTGGAAAGCGCCCGGTCAGCGCAGACAGAAGATCGTGCAATTGAGCCAGTTGCTTGACCAGAGGAGGCAGAGTCGCCGCCATTTGCGCCAGCTGCGATTCCTGCGCGGCCACATCGAGTCGGCTGGCGTAACCCTTGTCGAGCTGGTATTGCAGGATTTTAAGGTTGTCGGCGTTGTTATCGATGAGTCGACGCGTGACGTCGATCTGCATTTGCAGCGAGGCGGCCTGGATGGCGGTAACCACCACATTGGCCGTCAACGTGGTGTAGACCGCAATCATTTGAAAGCGGACTTCTTGTTCTTGTGCCTGCAAGGACTCGACGGTGCGCCTGTTCAGGCCGAAGACATCGGGCACGTAGGAAATGGTGACCTGCGGAGTGAACAGATCGTACAGGAAGGCATTGGAGTTCAGAGTGGGCGCAATCTGTCCCGATTGCCTCTGCCGACTGGCGGCGAAACTTGCCGCGACGCTGGGATAGTAGGCGCCTCGCTGCGCCAAAACGTTCTCCCTGGCCACCGACAGGGCGGCCTTAGCCGCTTTGAAGTCGTGATTGTTGGCGAGCGAGAGATCTATCAATTCATTGAGAGCCGTGGAATGAAATAATGTCCACCAATCTGCGGAAATATCGCTGCCCTTCACAAAGCGTTGTGCGCCGCCGGCGGAGCCGTTGGTGGTGGCGGCGACGGTGGTCGAGAGGGGCGTCGGTGTGTAGTCCGCGCTTTCGGGCGCGGCGGGTTTCTTGAAGTTTGGACCCACCGCGCAAGCGCTGAGAAACGACACGCAGGCAGCGAGCAGCGACAGGTTCAGGGCAGCGACAGCGCGTCGAGCACGGGATTTGCAAGTCAGAGTCATACTTCAGCTAGGAATCGCAGCGTAATGCCGGGGTCCGCCTTGTTTTGTTGGACCATGGGACAGCATAGCCGCAAAGGAATTCCCTGACATCTGAAATACTTAATCGCCGGGGCGGGAATTGAGTCGAGCTTCCTCCAGGCCGTGTCCCTTGGGACTCGCCTCGCGTCGCCACAGGAGCAGCGCCGAGGCGAGGGCGAGGAGACTGAGAATGAAAAAGAACCGCAGCATGACCTCGTAACCCAGCGGATTGTGCGCACTCGCTCCGGCCCTGTCGGCGAGCCAGCCGGCAGCGAGATTGGATCCGGCCATGCCGAGCGCTTGAATCAGCGTGATGAGGCCGAGAGCCGTACCTAAGCGGCGCGGCTCGACAAGCAAGGTCGTAGCCGGCCAAATAATGGCCGGCACCAGGGAAAAACTGATGCCCATCATCACTGTAGTTACCCAGAGACTCCAATGGGTCAGCCCCAGCACGATGAAGGTCAAGGGCAGGAGCAGCGTGCCGAACGTCAGCATGAGCGCGCGATGGCCAAAGCGGTCGGCGAGCAGACCGAAGAACGGGGTGGCAAAGATAGCGGCGAAGAACACCCAGCTGTTAGCCATCCCCGCTTGGGCCAGGGAAAGCCCCTTGGCGTGCTGAAAGTACTCAATGGCATACGTGGTTCGAAACGGGAAGAACACCGCCGCGTATAGGACGTGCAGTCCCAGGATGTACCAGTAGGACCTGTCGAAATTCAACAGTCGTGGCCAATTTACCCGCGTAGGTGGGGTGAGCGCAGTAGTGCGGGCGCTGCTGTCGGCCGTGCCGGCCCTGCCCGAGCAGATATCGCTGTTGCCCGGGGACACGGAGGTTCCGCTCGCGGCGGCGACGTGCCGGTGTTGCCGGTCCAGCCAATAGTAAATCGCCGCTGCCGCAAACCCCGCTATCGTAATGCCCGTGCCGAGCCACAGGGGTGCTTGCCAACCGCGTTCGTAAAGCGATTGGGCCCACGCGGTCGAGGTGTCCACGGCATAGGAGCCTACCCGTGCGAGACTCAGATATAGCGCGGTAGCCAAGGCTATGCCGCTGCGTGGAAACCACTGCGCCAAGCCCGCAATGAGGGCGATGAAAATCGCGCCCTCGCTGATACCGAAGATAAAGCGGCCGGCGACCATCAGTTCGTAGGGATGGCCCACTGCGGTGAGCGCGGCGCCGACCACGCCGATCGCCGCCGACCACAGCGCCATTCGCGCAGGTCCATAGCGGTCGATCAACAGCCCATTGATCAGCGCCAGTGCGACATTGGGAATGCTGATGACGCCGTTCAGCATGCCGAGCTGTGATTGCGTGAATCCGCGTTGCCGAAGCAAGAGGTCGGCGATCGGACCGATTAC
>JAYTXS010000322.1:0-2022 GCA_043742845.1 Gammaproteobacteria bacterium | reverse complement strand
ACCGGCACGCCGCGCACCCGCGGTTCGGTGACCCTGGAGTGGAGCTACAGGCCGGTGGCCATCGGCGCCACTCTCAACTATCGCAGCCATATGTATGGTGTGGATCCGTCGAACGGTCCGGTGTGCCTGCAATTGACCGATCCGAATCCGAATTGCTACGTGGCCTCGTTTACGTATCTGGACATGTATGCGCAGTATCACGTGACGCCGAAGATCTTGGTGACCGGCAATGTCACCAACGTGACCAATCGCCTGCCGCCGCTCAACACCGCCACGTACGGCGGCACCAACTACAATCCCTCCCTGGATCAGCCGGGTGCGGTGGGGACGTTTTTTCAGTTGGGCGTGAATTATCACTTCTGAGGCGCTCATCATGCACGCACCCCTCTCGGTATTTCGCGGCAGCGTTTGTGTCGGCGCCGGTTTGTTGTTGGCAGGCATCGCCCACAGTGCAGCCGTCGATATGGGCAGCATTGCAGTGGATGCGCGCGAGGCACCGCGCGGCATCATGAAGGCGCACCTACATATGCCTGTAACAGCGGGCGTGCTGACCCTCGTATATCCAAAGTGGTTGCCGGGCCGCCATAGCCCGGCGGGTCCCGCCACCTCGTTGGCCGCGCCACGTTTTACCATCCACGGCGCGCCGCTCGCCTGGGTCCGCGATGCCGTGGACATGTACGCCTTTCATTTGGACATTCCCGCAGGCGCGACTGATCTCGACTGCGATCTGGAGATTCTCACCCTGCCGGCGCCGGACGGCGTGGTGCAGGGCACCGAGACACCGCGCACCGCCACCGAATCGCTGCTGATCCTGGAATGGAATCAGCTGATCCTATATCCAGCGCAAACTCGCAGCGACGATCTCACCTACCATGCCGCCGTGCGTTTGCCCACGGGATGGAAGTACGCCACGGCTCTCACGACGATCCGCGCGAATACCCCCGCCGGCACGAATACCACCGCCGCCATCAATACCACCGCCAGCGCGAACGACGCAGTCATTGAGTTCGCGCCCGTGTCCTTGACCACGCTCGCCGACTCGACGCTGTTGGCGGGCCGCTACGTCAAAGACTTGCCCCTCGGCGGCTCACCGGCGGTGACCCTACACCTCGCGGCGGACACCCCCGTGGCGCTCGCCTTAAGTCCGCAGACCGAGGCGCACTATCGCGCTCTGGTGCGCGAGGCATCGCTGCTGTTCGGCGCGACGCACTACGATCACTACGAGTTTCTCTGGGCGCTCACCGACCAGATCATGCCGGATGGGCTGGAGCATCATGAGTCGAGCGATGATCGCTCGCCGCTGCGCGCCTTGGTGGACGATCCGGTGCGCCGTGCCGAAGCCAATTTGCTACCCCATGAATACGTGCATTCTTGGAATGGAAAATTTCGCCGTCCCGTCGGGCTCGCCACGCCGAACTTTCAGGAACCCATGCTCGATGAGATGCTGTGGGTATATGAAGGTTTGACCGAATATTTGGGAGACGTGCTCGCGGCCCGCAGCGGCTTGTTCACCGAAGGCGAATTTCGCGACGAATTGGCGCGCATTGCCGCGGCCATGGACTCCCACAGCAGCCGCCAGTGGCGCTCGCTGCAGGACACCACCGTCGCCGCGCAGTTGCTGTACTACCAGTCGCGCGGCTGGGCGGCCCGCTTGCGCCGGCAGGACGACTTCTACCAGGAATCGGCTCTGCTCTGGCTGGAAGCGGACACGCTGATTCGGCGTGAGTCCAAGGGCCGCAAGAGTCTCGATGATTTCTGTAAGGTGTTCTACGGGCCGCCGAGCACCGCGCCGCAGTTGAAGCCTTACGATTTCAACGACCTGGTGGCGGCGCTCAATGCCGTGTACCCCTACGACTGGGCGGGATTTTGGCATGAGCGGTTGAACCGCCTCAGGCCGACTGCGCCGCTCGAGGGATTGCAGGCCGCGGGCTGGCATCTGGCCTATACCGCGGAGCCCTCCAGCATGCACGTCGCCCACGAAGCCGACGATCGCGATCTCGATCTGCATTACTCCTTAGGGTT
>JAYTXS010000321.1:0-4395 GCA_043742845.1 Gammaproteobacteria bacterium | reverse complement strand
TGGCCCTTCAGCCATTCGCCGTGCAGCGTGCGTGTCATAAGTACCTGAGTCGAAATATGCCTAGTCTCAAGAAAAAATCTCCCAAACCGGTGCACGTGCCGCGCGCCCGCAATGCCCATAGCCGCCAGCGCCAACGTCTGATCGAAGCATGCATTTCCGCCTTGCACATCTACGGACCCTCGCGCACGACGGTGGAAAAAGTGGTCGCGATCGCAAAGATGTCACCCGGCATCGTGCGATTTTATTTTGCCTCCAAAGCCGCCATGCTGGTCGCGTCTCTGCAATTTCTTTCTTCCGAGTTCGAGGAGCAATTGCTGGTTCCCGTGTCGCGGCTCAAATCCCGACCGGTCGCTGCGCTGGAGCTGATGGTCGATTTGTATTTGGACCCCGAAATCGCCAGTCCTCGCAAGGTCTCTGTGTGGTATGCATTTTGGGGCGAGGCGAGTTCACGGCAGGAATACTACGATATTTGCGGGCAGAAGGACGAGAGCTTTGCGGTGCTGGTGCGCGAACTCATCGAGCGGTTGATAGTGGATTCCTCCCAGCCGCAGTTGGACCCGGATGGAGTCGCGTTGGGGCTCATCGGCGTATTGGAAATGTTGTGGCAGGATTTCGCGTTCCGCAACGAAGCCGATATCGATCGCGCAACGGCGAAGCGCCGTGCCATGGCCTACCTGCGCTCTGTTTTCCCGGGGCAATTCGCTGGGTCGACTGCGGGCGCGGCCGCGGACGCGCGCGCCGGCGGCGGCGAGCGGCGCCCGGCCGGGTGGGTGTATGCCAATAGCCGATTATCGGCGGTGGAGAGGCAGGCGGTGTTCCAGGATTCCTGGCAACTCGCCGGGCACATGGCTCAGCTCCCCCAGCGCGGAGATTTCCTAGCCGTCGAGCTCGGCATCGAACGGGCACTGGTGGTGCGCGATGCCGCGGGGCAGCTGCGCGCCTTTCGCAATAGCTGCAGCGAGGCTCCGCATGCCCTCATCTCAGCGGCATCGGGGCATCTCGATGTCATTCAATGCGCGGTTCACGGGCTCAAGTTCGAACTCGAGGACCTTAGGGCCTTGGAGCTGCGCAGGATCGGAGATTTGATCCTGGTGCGGTCCGCGGAGCGGCGCCGACCCGCATCGGAGATCGCGGATCCCTGGCATGATTTCTTGCCGCCCCCGGGAACACGGCCTCTGGGTGCAGCTTCGGAGACGGTGCTGGCAGCCGATTGGAAACTCGTGATCGAGCAGTGGCTTGCGTCGATGAGCGCGGCATCAGCGCCTGCGCAGCGCGACCGATTTCTCTCACCCAATCACCTGATCGAGTCGCGTTCTGACGGCTTCACCGTCCTGCAGGTGTTGCCGCTGGGAGCGGGGCGCAGTGTGCTGCGTCGATACGCCTACTCGTCATCCGAGGCGGAGCGCCCGGCGCCGGCAAGTCCTTATGCCACGCAGGCGGCCATCGAAGTCATGGAGTCGACTCAGGAAGGCATCGTGAAATGGGGTCACGATGCCGCGCAGGGCGCGCACGCCGGGCCCGCCGTGGCGGCGTTCCGGCGCCAGTTGCTCGCGCTGGTGCCCGTGCTGGGGCTCGCCCGGCCGCCGAACGATACTTGAGAAAATTCACTATACTTAAGGGCTGCACCATCAAGAACATCGACGGCGAAATTTATCGGGAGTTGCGCGAATGAATTTGACATCCCTCACCACGAAAGATTGGCATGCACGCGCCGCTGCGCTGCGCTACGAGACCCGGCATTTCATCGGCGGCGGGTACGTGGATTCCATTGCGCGTGGACGCTTCACCGTGGTGAATCCGGCCACCGGCAAGGCGCTGTGCGAAGTCAGCGCGGGCACTGCCGCCGACATTGACGCGGCGGTGGCGTCGGCCAAACACAGCTTCGCCTCGCGGGTCTGGAGCCGAATGGCGCCGCGCGACCGCATGGCCATCATGGCGACCTACAGCCGGCTGCTCGAGGAGAACAACGAAAAATTCTCGATACTCGACACCCTGTGCATGGGCAAGCCGATCACCGACATGGTGACCATCGACGTTCCGGCGGCGGCCCGTAATTTCGCCTATTTCGGCGAACTCATCGACAAAATGGACGGCCAAGTCACAGCCACTGCCTCGGACGCCTTTCACTACATATTGCGCGAGCCTTTGGGCGTGGTCGGTTGCATCGTGCCGTGGAATTATCCCTTGCTGATGGCGGCCTGGAAGGTGGCGCCGGCGCTCGCGGCGGGTAATTCGGTGGTGTTGAAGCCGGCCGAGCAATCGCCGCTGTCCGGACTGCTGATGGCGCAGCTCTTCGTCGAGGCCGGCGGCCCGCCGGGGGTGTTCAATGTGGTCAATGGCTTGGGCGAAATCGCCGGCGCCGCGCTGGCGCTGCACAATGATGTGGCGAAAATCGCATTTACCGGTTCGACCGAAATCGGCAAGCAGATGCTGATTTATGCCGGACAGTCGAATATGAAACGCGTCAGTTTGGAATGCGGCGGCAAAACCCCGCAAATATTCCTGGCCGACATGCCGGATATCGACACCGCCGTGACTTACGCCATCAATGGAATCTTCGGCAACATGGGCGAGGTCTGCAACGCCGGTTCACGCCTGCTGCTCGATCGTCCGATCGCCAAGGAATTCCTGGCCCGATTCATCGCACGCGGCAAGGACATGTACCGAGCCGGCGATCCCTTCGATCCCACCACGAATTTGGGTCCTCTGGTGACTGCATCGCATCGCGAACGCGTGCTGAGCTACATCACCCGCGGCAAGTCGGAAGGCGCACGCCTGGAATTCGGCGGCGGCTCGCCGGATATGCCGGGATCATTCGTCAATCCGACGCTGTTCTCCGGCGTCAATAACGATATGACCATCGCCCGGGAGGAGATTTTCGGGCCTGTCGCCGCGGCCATCGAGGTGGACGGATTGGCCGAGGCGCTGACCATTGCCAATGATTCGATCTACGGATTGGCGGCGTCGGTGTGGACGCGCGACTTGAGCACCGCGCACAAGACCGTGCGTGACCTGGAAGCCGGCGTTATATGGGTGAATTGCTTCGACCACGGCGATATGACGCAGCCTTTCGGCGGCTACAAACAGTCGGGCCAGGGGCGCGATAAGTGTGTGGAAAGCTTGCTGAGCTACACCCAAACGAAATCCGCTTGGATACACCTCGGCTGACCTCGGTGGGTCTCGAAGCACTCAGCCTCACAACGTTTTTAGCTGAACTGTTTGGGAGGGCTTGCGAGCGCGAACTCAGGGATGCGTTCGCGCAAGAGGTTGTGGAATTCGAGCATCCAGCCTTCGAGTTGCGAGAGGGGGCCTGGTTTGTAGCTTCCTGAGGCTAGGCCGCGTTGTACGCGGGCGCACAGCCACTTATCTTCGTTGTTCACTTGGTTGTTGATGCGCGAGCTTAAGTAGCGCACGGCGCGCATTTCGCGGCGGTCATCGGGTAGGCCGAACACGCCGCCGCGTACCATGCACTTGCCGGGTCCCGCGGGAAGCAGCTGGAAGAAATCCATCTGGTCGGGAAACACATCGATGCCCAAATTGGGCAGCGCGCTGTAGAAGCGCCAGCAGCAGCGTTGGTCCTCGGGTAGGTGCGTGGCGACGTCGCCGATCATCCGCTGGTACAGGCCTTCGGCCCAGCGCGGGGAGTCTTGCTTGCGCATCCAACTCACGCCGCGCGCGACGCCGGGCACCGAGGCTTGGTCCTCGTAATCCGGCGTGAACATGCGGTACAGCCCCGGATGTCCGACCGGCACGTGGTAGGACTCGAGGTAATTGTCCATCGCAATCTTCCAATCGACCGGCCAGATCTCTTGGCTAATGGGGCCGAGCGGCACCATTTCTTCGAATCGATAGGGTAAGAATTCCTCGGCCAACTTGCCCCAGATGGTCGACACGGGCGGCGGATCGCCCGCCAGACAAACGAAGACGAAGCCGAACGCGATGTCGGTGCGCACCGGCCGCAAGCCGTGCTCCGCGCGATCAAGGCCCGGGAAGCTCTCGCGTACCGGCATGCCGATCAGGCTGCCGTCCTGCTTGTAAGTCCAGCCGTGGTAGGGGCAGGTGATAGTCGTCGGGCAGTTTCCCGAGCCATCGAGCAACCGCGCGCCGCGATGCCGGCAGACGTTGTGAAACCCACGAATCGAGCCATCGCGATCGCGCAATACCATGACGCTCTCGGGGCCCAAATCAAAGGTCTGGTAATCGCCCGCTTTGGGGATGGAATTGATATGACAAACGATTTGCCAGCTCGGCATCAGGATGCGTTCGAGCTCCAGCCGATTCAGATCGGCGTTGTTGTATACCCAGGCAGGCAGTGCCCTGGGGATGGCGTTTGCGGTCTCAGTGGCGCGCTTCGCGACGGTTAGGGTGTTCATGGCGTTTTCCGCTGCGACTTAT
>JAYTXS010000320.1:0-4063 GCA_043742845.1 Gammaproteobacteria bacterium | reverse complement strand
TGCGCCTCGCCGACCACTCCCTGCGCCGCCTCACTGGATTGAAGGGATTTGTCGCGACCCCCGAATGGTCGCCGGACGGCAAGTCGATCGCCATACTGTACACCGAGAACGCGATCCGCGCCGCAGGTCCGCTCGAAGCTGTCCCCCAGGAAACGGGGGTCATTGGCCACGAGATTTTGGAGCAACGCATCGCGACCATCGACCTCGCGTCTGGCACCGTCAAGCAGATTTCCCCGGCGGATCTGTATGTGTATGAGTACGATTGGTCTCCCGACGGGGTGAGCTTCGCCGTCACTGCGGCCCACGGCTCAGGCGACAACAACTGGTACATCGCCCAGATCTATATCATCGATCGCGACAGTGGCGCAGCGCACTCCGTACTTAAACCCGACATGCAGATCGCCGTGCCGCGCTGGTCCCCAGATGGTCGACGGATCGCCTTCATCGGCGGCCTCATGAGCGACGAGTCGATCGCGAGCGGGGACCTCTATGTATTGCCCGCCGCGGGCGGCACGCCGCGAAATCTGACCGCGAAAAGCGGCGGCTCCGCCTTTTGGCTCAAATGGCTGCCGAATTCTGCGCTTATCCTGACAGCGGATGCCGTCGACGGCGCCAGCGGCCTCACGGAAGTAAATAGTGACTCGGGGACGCAGCGTCCACTATGGCGAGGTGCGGAAACGATCACGGGACCGGCGGACTTCGCGCGCGGCGTCTCCATCACGCCCGCCGGTATCACCGCCGTAATTCGCGAGTCCTTCGCCGAACCGCCGACCCTCTGGATCGGCAAAATCGGCCAGTGGCGCCCGCTTGTGCCCGCTCCGCCGTCGCAACCACTCTGGGGCAAGGCGGAGAACTTGCATTGGTCGAACGATGAGTTCTCCGTGCAAGGCTGGCTCGTGCCTCCCGCAATCGTCGAGGCGGGACACCTGTATCCCATGGTCGTATGGGCTCATGGAGGTCCCGCGTGGCTCAACGCGCCGGCGTGGCCCAAACACGTCGACTACGCCACGCTGCTCGCGAATCAAGGCTACTACGTGTTTTTGCCGAATCCCCGCGGCAGTGCCGGCTTCGGCGAGAAGTTCAAGAGAGCCAATATCAAAGATATGGGCGGCGGTGACCTACGCGACATTCTAGCCGGCATTCGCCATGTGGTGGCGACCCATCCGGTGGATGATAAACGGGTTGGCATTACGGGATGGAGCTATGGCGGTTACATGTCCATGTGGGCGATCACTCAGACAGAACGGTTTAGAGCGGCGGTCGGCGGCGCGGGCTGTTCCGACTTGTTGTCGTACTACGGCGAGAACGGCATCGACGAATGGCTAATTCCCTATTTCGGCGCTTCGGTGTACGACGACCCCGACGCCTACGCCAAGAGTTCGCCGATCAATTTCATCAAGCGGGTCCACACCCCCACACTTTTGATCGTGGGCGACAGCGATGTGGAAAGTCCCCCGGTCCAATCGTATGAATACTGGCATGCGCTGAAAACGCTGGGCGTGAAAACCGAATTGGTCGTCTATCCGCACGAGGGGCACGAGTTTTCCGATCCGGTACATGTGCTCGATCGTATGAGGCGCATCGTGGCATGGTTCGATGAGAACATGCCGTCGATGTGAGCCGTTGACGAGCCAAAACTGATGCAGAATGTGCAAGACGAGCCGCTCGCGAGGCGTCACTGGTCATCGCAGTTTGCGGTCTATCTCGGTACCATCGGTGCCGCCGTGGGCCTTGGCAGCATCTGGCGATTTCCCTACCTCGCCGGGACGCTTGGCGGCGGTGTTTTCATCGGCGTTTTCGTGCTGGCGTGCTTGTTCATCGCGACGCCGCTCCTGGTTGCCGAGTTCATGATAGGTCGCTACCACGGACTTGCGCCCGCCCGCGCCGCCGGCGCCATGGCGGTGAGTGTCGGGCGTTCGCGGCGCTGGGATGCCATCGGCCAGCTGGGAACGATCGCCGCCTTCCTGATCTGTTCGTATTACACAATCGTCGCGGGGTGGGTGGTCGCCTATGCCTGGAAATCCGGCACGGGCGCGCTTGCCGGCCTGTCCCGGCCGCGCTTGCAGCTCGAGTGGCAGCACTTCACGAGTGACCCTTGGCAGCTCATGGGGTGGCAGGTCGCGTTCTTGGGCGCCGTGGCCTTCATCTCTGCACGCGGTCTCGGCCCAGGCATCGAACTCGCGAGCCGCCTCCGTGCACCAGCCCTTTTGATCCTGCTGCTGCTGCTCGATGCATATTCGCTCGCCACCGGCGATGTGGCGCAGACGGTACGCTTCGTTTTCGCACCGCACTGGCACATGCTGTCGGCGCGCGTCGTGCTGGCGGCGATCGGCCAGGCTTTCTATGCCACCGGCGTTGGGATGGGGATGATGCTGGCCTACGGATCGTACATGGCGCGCCGCGCGCCCTTGGCGCAGCCCGCGCTCTTGGTCAGCGGGTCCATTTTGCTCGTCTCGCTGCTGGCCACAATCTTGGTATTCCCCTTGGTATTTCGCTTTCACATGGACCCTGCGGGCGGCCCGGCGCTGGTGTTCGATGTATTGCCCACCGCCTTCGCGCTCATGCCGGGCGGACGCGCGATCGGCACCGCCTTTTTCTTGTTGCTCATACTAGCGGCGCTCACACCGACCATCGCGGGGATCGAGCCGGTGGTCGCCTGGCTCCAGGCACGCGGTATGCGCCGCGTAGGGGCTGCGACAGTCGCCGCCCTCGCCATCTGGGTTGCCGGCATCGGCTCCGTGCTGTCGTTCAACGTGATCGCGAACTGGCGACCGCTTGAAGGCATACCGATTTTGGCGGGCAAGACTTTGTTCGAAGTGATCGACTTCGTTTCCGGCAACGTGCTGTTGCCCGTGGGAGCCCTGTTGACCTGCGTGTTTGTCGGCTGGCGCCTCGACCGGGCGACATTCGCCACGGAGTTGGGCGGTGCGACGGCGCTTGGTGTGAGCGTGTGCCGCATCCTGCTACGTTATGTCTGCCCCGCCGCGATTGCAGCCGTGCTCGTCGCAGCGTTGCTGCCGGGCTGAATGCCATAGCGCGTAAGACGGTGCGAAGTGTGAACAGATGCGTTTCTTAGGCACTCGATACTCCGCAGCGGCACTCGTGCGCCACGCCCTGTCAGGTGCGGCGTGGCCGCGCGCGTGGCGCTCGCCGGAGCCAAAATCCTCCTACGACGTCATCATCATTGGCGGCGGCGGCCACGGGCTCGCGACCGCATACTATCTCGCGGTGAATCACGGTGTGACCAACGTGGCGGTGATCGAGCGTGCTTACGTCGGCTCGGGAAACGTGGGCCGCAACACGACCCTAGTACGATCCAATTATCTGCTGGCGGGCAACACGCAATTCTTCGAGTATTCGCTCAAGCTCTGGGAGGGCCTGTCGCAGGAACTCAATTACAACGTGATGCTGTCGCAGCGCGGCCAAGTGGTCCTCGCGCACGATCCCTTGCAGCTCGACGGGCTGGCACGCAAAGGCAACATCATGCGGCTGAATGGCATCGACGCGGAACTCCTCGACCGTGGCGAAGTGATGCACATGCTGCCGTATCTCGACTATTCGCCGCGGGCACGGTTTCCGATCTTGGGCGGCCTGTTGCAACGGCGCGCGGGGACAGTGCGGCACGATGCGGTCGCCTGGGGGTATGCGCGCGCCGCGAGTGACTTCGGCGTCGACATCATCGAAAATTGCGAAGTCACTGGATTCGAACGCAACGGCAGCCGCGTGACCGGAGTCAAAACCAGCAAGGGGTTCATCGCGGCCGGACGGACGGCCATCTGTGTTGCGGGTCACTCGTCGGTGCTCGCGGCGATGGCGGGCTTACGGCTGCCGATCGAGAGCCATTTGCTGCAAGCGTTCGTGACCGAGCCGATCAAGCCGTTCGTCGATCATGTGATCTCCTTTGGCGCCGAGCTTTTTTATATTTCGCAATCGGATAAAGGGGGTCTCGTGTTCGGTGGACACCTCGACGGCTTCAACAGTTACACGCAGCGGGGTCAGTTCCCCAGGGTGCAGACGGTCGCCGAATGTGCTGTGGCGCTGATGCCCTCGATCTCGCGGCTGC
>JAYTXS010000319.1:0-2314 GCA_043742845.1 Gammaproteobacteria bacterium | reverse complement strand
AGCCGGCTGAGCATTCCCGCGCTGATGCCGGCGGAGGTCGCCACATCGGTTAGCGTCAAATCCTGGCTCTCGCGGACACGCCGTGCGACGGCGCCCAATAGCCGGCCCACATTGGCCGTAGCGACTGCCGGAACCGCGCCCGATCTCGGGTTCTTGCGTAAACGCGCCACGCGAGGCCTCTTTGAATTCGAATTCACGTAAGCACTTCAACTTCCATGAGAGTCCTGCTCAATTTACACTGCATGCAATTAATTTGCACTACAGTAACTGACATGATATTTACTTCGGATGCTCGCGAACTCCCTGCCGCTCGCCCGCGCTCCCCGTCGGCGCCGCGGCCACCTGGCCAGCGCCGTTCGATCGAGAATATGATACGAGTTCTGTGCCCCGAAGGGCGGCTCCTTCCCAACTAAACACAGCATTAAAAGCCAGAGGACACGAATATGGCGCGCGATCCAAAACACGACATTCTGTTTCAGCCGATTAAAATCGGCCCAAAGACGCTGCGCAATAGGTTCTACCAGGTGCCGCATTGCATCGGTGCTGGATCTGACAAACCAGGCTTCCAGGCGGCGCATCGCTCGCTTAAAGCTGAGGGCGGATGGGCGGGGATCAACACGGAATATTGCTCGATTCACCCGGAGTCGGACGATACGCACCGGCTGTCGGCGCGCATCTGGGATGCCGGCGATGTGCGCAACCTGCGTGCCATGACCGATCACATTCATCACTTCGGATCTCTGGCCGGGGTCGAGCTTTGGTACGGCTCATCTCATGCCCCCTGCATGGAGTCGCGAGCGACGCCGCGCGGCCCGAGCCAGTACGCCTCTGAATTTGAAACCCTTACCTACTGCAAGGAAATGGACTTCGACGACATCGCCACCGTCCAGCAGTACTACGTTGACGCCGCGCTGCGCTCGCGCGACGCAGGCTTCGACATCGTCTACGTCTACGGCGCACATTCCTATCTGCCCGTGCAATTTCTTTCGCCTTACTACAACAAGCGCAAGGATAAGTACGGCGGATCGCTGGAGAATCGTGCGCGCTTCTGGCTGGAGACCCTGGAACAGGTGCGCCGCGCCGTGGGCAACGACACAGCCATCGCCACCCGCTTCGCGGTGGATACCTTGTACGGAGACGCCGGCATCGAGGTCGAGAACGACGGCATGAAATTCATCGAGATGGCCGACCCCCTGGTCGACTTGTGGGATGTGGACGTGGGCGACATCGCCGAGTGGGGCGAGGACGCCGGACCCTCGCGTTTCTACCAGCAAGGCCACCAGGTGCCTTGGACGCGCTTCGTCAAGCAAGTGGCCAAGAAACCGGTGTTGGGCGTAGGCCGCTTCACGGATCCGGAGAAGATGACCGAGATCGTGACCAAGGGCATCGCGGATATCATCGGCGCGGCGCGGCCCTCCATTTCGGATCCGTGGCTGCCGAAAAAGATCGAAGAGGGCCGCTACGACGACATCCGCGTGTGCATCGGCTGCAACGTGTGCATTTCGCGTTGGGAAATCGGCGGACCGCCGATGATTTGCACTCAGAACGCCACCGCAGGCGAGGAATACCGGCGCGGCTGGCATCCGGAGAAATTCCCGAAACGCAGCTCAGAGGATTCTGTGTTGGTGGTCGGCGCCGGGCCTTCCGGTTCCGAATGCGCCCGCGTTCTGATGGAGCGCGGTTACACCGTTCACCTCTACGACACCGCGGCAAAGATCGGCGGCCATTTGAATTCGACGGTCACGTTGCCCGGACTCGGCGAGTGGGGCTATCACCGCGACTATCGCGAACTGCAGATCAACAAGCTGGTGAAAAAGAACAAGCAGAGCCAGGTGGCGCTCGGCCAGAAGCCGATGACGGCGGAAACGGCCCTCACCTACGGCGCCGAGAAAATCGTCATCGCAACGGGATCTTCGTGGAACACCGATGGCACGAATTGCCTGAGCCACGACCCCATCCCGGGCGCGGACGCCTCGAAGCCCGACCAACTCACGCCCGAGCAGGTGCTCGAAGGCAAGAAGGCCATCGGCAAGCGTGTGGTGATACTGAATGCCGACACGTACTTCATGGCGCCGAGTCTTGCGGAGAAGCTTGCCGTAGCAGGACATGACGTCACCATCGTCACCGGCGTGCACCTCGCCAACTACATGCACTTCACGCTCGAGTATCCAAACATGATGCGGCGCCTGCATGAGCTGCACATCAAGGAAATGCACAATGCCTTCAGTTCACGCATTGAGAACGGACGCCTCGAGGTCTACGACATTTTCGGCGATGGCTCCAAACGCACCTATAAGGGCCGCGGCCAATTGCC
>JAYTXS010000318.1:0-13946 GCA_043742845.1 Gammaproteobacteria bacterium | reverse complement strand
GTGTTCGAAGCGATACGGGTTACGCAACGCTTCGGTGCGGCGCCGGTGATTGCGGATTTTTCCGCCCGCATCATGCGCGGTGATCGCATCGGTATCATTGGTCCGAACGGCTGCGGCAAGACGACCCTGATTAAATTGCTGGTGGGTGAATTGGAACCCACGGAAGGCGAGATCCGCCGCGGCGCCGGCTTGCTGCCGGCGTACTTCGATCAGCAACGCGAGCAGCTGGATTTGAACGCCTCGATCATGGACAACGTCACCGGAGGCAGCGGCGATACCGTCACCATCGACGGTCAGCCGCGCCACGTGTCCGGATATTTGCGCGACTTTCTATTTCCGCCGGAGCGGCTGCACGCTCCGGTCAGCATGCTGTCGGGCGGGGAGCGTAATCGATTGCTGCTTGCCCGCCTATTCGCCAAACCCAGCAACCTCTTGGTGATGGATGAGCCCACCAACGACCTGGACGTGGAGACCTTGGAGCTTCTGGAAGAAATGGTTTCCAACTACGCGGGCACCCTGCTGCTGGTGAGCCATGACCGCGCATTTCTCGACAATGTGGTGACCAGCACTCTGGTGTTCGAGGGCCACGCCCAAGTCAACGAATACGTGGGCGGCTACAGCGACTGGCTGCGCCAACGCCGGGACGTGGGTGCGCCTGCGCCACCCATGCCAGCCGCGTCCGGATCACGCCGGGCCGAATCCGCGGCCGCGGTGGCGGCCGAGACGCCGCGCGCCTTACCGAAGGCGCGACGCCTGTCCTACAAGGAGCAGCGAGAGATAGACGCGATGCCCGAGAAAATTCAGCGCCTCGAAGCCGAGCAAGGGCAATTACAGTCCCTGATCGTCGACCCCGCGCTGTTCCAAAGTAGCGGCGAGCGCGGCAAGCTCGCCCTGCAACGTTTGACCGCCCTGGCCACGGAGCTCGAGACCTGCTACGCCCGCTGGGATGTGCTGGAATCGTTGAGCGCCGCAGGCGGTAGCGCGGGCCCTTAGCGGCTAGCGCCGTGTCCGACCGCGGCCGAGCAGGTCGCTGGGATTGGGCAGCGCTCCGCCGCCGGCATCAGGTATGACGAGAGAGGACGACTGTTCGCGGCGCATCTCCTGCAATTCACGCATGGTCTGGTGTACCGCTTGCTCCGCGGCCGCGCCGAACTTCTCGATAGCCACGTCCAGCGTGGCGGCGTCGAGTTCGAAGCTGATCGGTACGGCGCCCATCGGGGTCATCACCTGCGACTGTCCGACGAAAAGCACGGGGCGCGCGCCATCAGTCGAACCGTCCGCGGTCACCGGCGTCAAGCGGCGAATCGTGCCAACCTTGCGGTCGGTGAACGTTTCCTCGCGGTAAATCTGTGCGGCGTCCATGGTTGCCTGCCGGGCTTCGGTGGTGGAACTCATGCGTGGGCTACCCCTGGTATTCGTTTGGGAAAAGTAAAGGCTACCAGTTCGCAGCGTCGCCCGGGAGGCCCTGCTACGATAGTTGGCTTGGCACACACGGTTACAGCTCCCAAGGTCCCTAAGTGGACCGCTTTGCTTGGGCTGGCTCTTTTCGGGCTGGCCTTGTTTTGGCTGCATCATTTGCTCGGCCAGTATCGATGGTCCGACGTGCTGGCTCACGTTCATGCCATTCCGACGGCCAAGGTGTTGCGCGCGGCGCTATTCACGGTCTTGGGTTACGGTTGCCTGACCCTGTATGACGCGCTGGCTGTGCACTTTGCTGGTGCGCACGTAGCCTATCCTCGTATCGCCCTGATCTCCTTCATGGGCTACGCCATCGGCCATAACGTCGGTCTGAACACCTTGAGCGGCGGGGCGATTCGCTATCGGGCCTATACCGCTCTGGGGCTCGGTGCGAAACAGATCGCCACGATCATTGCTTTCGGCAGCGTCACGTTTCTATTGGGGGCTGGTTTGCTGCTGGGGCTGTCGCTGCTCACTCAGGCGGGCATGTCGCAATCGGTGTTGCACATGCATGCCTCGCTGTCCATGGCCGCCGGAGCCGTGCTGCTCCTGGCGGTCGCGGCCTACCTGTGCTTGGTTTGCACCCGGCATGAACCCTTAAAAATCTGGCGCTTGGTGATTCCCGTGCCGAAGCCGCGTGTGGCGTTCGCACAGGTGGCCGTGGCGTGCGCCGATTTGCTGTGCGCGGTCAGCGTCCTGTATGTGTTGTTGCCGCCGCAGGTGGCGATGAGTTTCGGGGCGTTTGCGGGGGTCTATTTGATTTCCATAGCCGCCGGCGTGATCAGCAATGTGCCGGGCGGTATCGGAGTATTCGAAGCGGTCTTGCTGTTGCTCCTGCCGTCGGCGCCGAAGGATAGCCTGCTGGGCGCTCTGGTCGCCTACCGCGCCATTTATTACTTCGCGCCATTCGCCGCGGCGCTCGCGCTGCTGGGCGCGCATGAACTCTGGGCGCACCGCGGACCCGCGGTGCGCCTGGTGCAACTCGGACGCACGTTTCTCGTTGCCGTCACGCCGCAGGCCATCGCCATTGCGGTGTTTCTGGCGGGCGCGGTGCTGCTGTTTTCTGGTGCCACACCGGGCTTGGGCAACCGCCTGGACCTGTTGCGCGGATTCGTGCCGTTGCCCATCCTCGAGTTATCGCACTTGCTTGGCAGCGCAGTGGGCGTGGGTTTGCTGGTGATTGCGCATGGGCTGTATCGGCGGCTCGACGCCGCATGGTGGCTGACGATTTGGCTGCTGTGCGCCGGAATCCTGTTGTCCCTCCTCAAAGGTTTCGACTACGAAGAGGCGATGGTTTTGGGTGCCGTCGTCATCGTCCTGGCGTTGGCTCGAGGACGGTTTCGGCGGCGCGTGTCCTTGATCGACCAGCACTACTCAGGCCCGTGGATCGTGGCTCTGTTCTTGGTGCTGATCACCGTCGCTTGGCTGGTAGTATTCGCCAATCGGCACGTACCCTACGACAACCAACTGTGGTGGGACTTCGCCTTCCACGCCTCGGCTCCGCGCAGCCTGCGGGCGTCGTTGTTCGCGGCTGTGATTGCCGCCGCCTACGGTTTGTGGCGATTGCTGCGGCCCGCGCCGCCGCCCATGTCGGCGCCGCGCGAGGCGGACCTCGAGCGCGCTGCTGAATTGCTTGCACAAGCCGACGACACTACCGCGAATCTTGCATTGCTCGGCGACAAGAACCTGCTGTTCAACGCTGAGCGCACGGCGTTCATCATGTACCAGGTCTCTGGCCATAGCTGGGTGGCGATGGGCGATCCGGTGGGTCCGCCCGAAATCTGCGAGCCCTTGGCGTGGGAGTTTCTGGAGCATTGTGATGTGATGGCCGTGTCGCCGGTGTTCTACCAGGTCAAGCCGCAAAATCTGCCCTTGTACATCGACTTGGGGTTGAACTTGAGCAAGCTGGGTGAAGAGGCGCGAGTCGAGCTCGGTACCTTTTCGCTGGAGGGCGCGGCACGCGCCGACTTGCGCCAGGCGCATCGGCGCGCGAATCGCGACGGGGCGCAGTTCGAGGTGATTCCACGCGCCGGGGTGTGCGCCATTCTCGGCGAACTGCGGGCGGTGTCCGATGCCTGGCTGGAGGAGAAAAAGACCGCTGAGAAGCGCTTTTCACTGGGATTCTTCGATGAGCGCTATTTGCAGAATTTCGATTGCGCAGTGGTGCGCCGCGGCGGCGTGATCGTCGCCTTCGCCAATCTCTGGCGCGGCGCCTCGAACGAATTGTCGGTCGACCTGATGCGCTACAACGGCGACGCGCCGAAGGGTGTCATCGATTACTTGCTGATCGAGTGCATGCTGTGGGGCAAGACGCATGGCTTTCATTGGTTCAATTTGGGGATGGCGCCGCTGTCCGGATTGGAAGAGCACGCGTTGGCTCCGACTTGGCACAAGCTGGGCCGCATGGTGCAGCGATACGGTGAGATGTTCTATCACTTCGAGGGTCTGAGAAAGTATAAGGAAAAATTCTCGCCAGTTTGGCGCCCGAGATATCTGGCGGCGCCAGACGGCTTGGCCATGGCGGGTGCGCTGCTCGATGTCACAGCGCTTATCTCAGGCGGTGTCGGCAAGGTACTGAGAAAGTAGCCGCACGCATGCGAAGACCCGCCGCAACGCAGGAACCGGCCACAACGCGAAGTCGAGCCGCGACCGTGGTGACGCTGGCGGCAATACTGTGGTGTTGCCACGGTTGCGCGGGATCAGATCCCGTGTTGCCGACCCCGACCCCGACCCCGACCCCGACCCCGACTGCGACTGCGGCATCGGGTGCTACTTCGGCCCCGACTTTCGACTTTGGGAAGTTCGGCACGGTCAGCATTTACCGTGGCGGCGCCGAGCCGCGCGATGTCGTGCTGTTCTTGTCGGTGGAAGGCGGCACGGATCTCGGTGTGATTTCCGTGACAGAAAAGCTCACTGGCAAGGGAGCCATCGTAGCCGGCATCGACATTCGCCACTACTTGGCGCAACTCGAAGACTCGCCGGAGAACTGCGTTGCGCCGGCCGACGATCTGGAGAACTTGAGCCGTTACCTACAAGAGAAATTGGAGCTTAAGCAATACATTCAGCCGACCTTGGTGGGCTATTCCTCCGGCGCCACGCTCGTGTACGCGGCGCTCGCGCAGGCCCCGGAGGGCTCATTCAAGGGTGCACTGTCTATCGGCTCGCACCCCAACCTCAAGCTGAAGAAACCGCTGTGCAAGGGAGCGGGGACGAAGCTCTCCGGAAGGTGGATTTCGCTGGAGAGAAACTGGTTGCCCCGATATGAGGCGGCCTACGAGCATATAACCGCGGCATCCACGCGAGCGGCAGCCCAGGCGCTTCCCTCTTCAGTGGCAGATTTGCCGTTGACCGTCGTACCTGCGGCGCCTGGGAGCACCAGTCCGTGGTTCGGCATTTTCCTGTCGGGAGACGGCGGTTGGGTGGGGCTGGATCGCGGCGTATCCAAAGATCTCGCGAAGCACCACATCCCCATCGTCGGTTGGGATTCGCTGAAATATTTCTGGTCGCCGCGCACGCCGCAGGGCACGGCGCAAGATCTGGACCGGGTTATGCGTCACTACGCGCAAGAATGGGGCAGAAACCATGTGCTGTTGATCGGCTACTCTCAAGGGGCCGACACCATGCCCTTCATGGTGAACCGGCTGCCGGTGCAAACTCATGACATGGTGGGCCTGACCACGCTGCTTGGTCTCAGCGACAACGCCTTGTTCGAGTTTCATCTGCAGAATTGGCTCGGAACGCCTAGCCGCGGCATCGCGACCGCGCCTGAACTAGAGCATTGGAGCGGCGCACCTTATCTGTGCCTGTATGGCGAAGACGACAAAGATGCGGCTTGCGCACAGATCACGGGTAAGGAAGGAGTCGCCGTGAAGATGTCCGGCGGCCATCACTTCGGCGGCGGCTACACGGATATCGCCGCCCAAATACTCAGCCGCCTGCCAAAACTTTAGCTCGAGCCCTAGACGAATTCGGCCTCGATCTTCTGCGCAACCTCGCGCATTTTCGGCAGGAATTGCTCCACAGCCGTACGCAGGGGTACGGCGGTAGCGGAATAGCGCACCGTCACAGCGGCGAGAATGCGATCTTTGGCGCGCACCGGGATGGCGAGACTGATCTCCTCGGAGATACGCCGGGCCCGATGGGCCATGCCGAATCCTTGAGTACGCGTCTCATTGAGCAGCCGATCGACTTCGATGCGGCTGCGCGCGAGGCGATCCTCAGGCAGGGACGATCGAGCCAGCAGTTCCAACAGCGAGTCGCGTTGCTGGTTCGAGCAGTAGGCCAAGTATGCGCGTCCCGCCGCGGAGCCCAACATGGGGACACGGACGCCGGCGGCGTACTGCTCCAAGGCGAGCGGGCTTTGGCGGTCGGTGGTTTCGCGAATCATCATGGTCGCGCCCGACGGAGTCGCGACCGCGACCGGCCAAACGACTTGCGCCCCGAGGGCAGCGAGATGCGGCTTCGCGAGATGCGCCACCATGGCCTCGTCGTCGAAGCCGTCCGATAGGCCGCGGACCATGACGGTCGGACGATAGCAGTCATCGTGAGGGTCACGGTCGACATAGCCGGCCAGGCGCAGGGTTTCCAGGATTCGGTAGGTGGTGGTACGCGGCAGTCGAACCGCGCTTGCCAGGGTGTTGATAGCGGCCCGTTCCAGGCGATTCAATTCGGTAAGCACCTCAAGCCCGCGATTCAAGGCGCGAATTGGGCGGGTCGATTGATGAGGGCTGACTCGCGCATGCATGTTTGACATCCTTAGACGATTTTTTATCGACGAAACATATACATAGCATCAGGACTGCAGCACTTGTCGCCCACCTCAGCGCGCGCGCGGCCGCTTTAATGTGGCCAACGCCGCAAGCGCGTCGACCCGTGCCTTCTGATGATCGACCACAGGCCTCGGATAGTCCCTCCCCAGCCGCACACCACAGTCCCCCAAAATCTGTGGGGGTGCCGCCCACGGCTGATGGATCCACTCATTCGGCAAGCGTGCGAGTTCAGGCACCCACACACGTACATAAGTACCCTGCGGGTCGAATCTGGTTGCCTGTGCCGTGGGATTGAAGATCCTGAAATAGGGCGCGGCATCGGCACCGCAGCCGGCCACCCACTGCCACCCCAAGGAATTGCTGGCGAGGTCAGCATCGACCAAGGTATCCCAGAACCAGCGCGCACCGTCGGTCCAGGGTTGCAGCAGGTCTTTGACCAGAAACGATGCGGCCACCATGCGCACACGATTGTGCATCCAACCGGTCTGCCAAAGCTGACGCATCCCGGCATCGACCAGCGGATAGCCGGTGACACCCCGCTGCCAGACGCGCAAGGTGGCAGGGTCCGATTTCCACGGGAAGCGAGCATAGTGTTCCCGCAGCGGCTGTGAGGACGTGTGCGGGAAGTGGTACAGCAGGTGGTGGGCGAATTCACGCCAGCCTAGTTCCGTGAGAAATTGCGACGTCCGCCAAGTGCTGTGCCGGCCCAAACGCTGGGCAAATCGCCGCGTCGCGTGCCAGACTTCCCGGGGTCCAATTTCGCCGAAGTGCAAGTAGGGCGACAGCCGTGAAGTGCCGGACAAGTCCGGGCGGTCGCGCAGAGTGCCGTAATCATCGAAGGATTCGCGCAAGAACCCTTCGAGCAGGGCCTGGCCGGCCGCGCTACCCGGGGTCCAAGCGGTGTGCATTCCCTGCGTCCAATTCAAACGCGGCAGCAGCGACAATTCGTCGAGGCCACTGGACTCGGGCCAATTCGCCGGAGCCGCCAAGTGTTGCGGCGCCGGCGCAGGTTGTTGCGGATCCGGGAGGTTGAGGCAGTGGCGCCAAAAAGCGGAGAAGACTTGAAACGGAGCGCCCGCCTTTGACTTTATCGTCCAGGGCTCATGCAGCAGCGCACCGTTGAAGCTGCCGGCCTCGATTCCAGCATCGCGCAGTGCCTGCTTGATTCTCTGATCACGCGCTATGAGCGCAGGTTCATAACGGCGATTCCATAGGATGCGTGCCGCGCCACAATCGCGCGCCAGCGTGAGCAGTTCCTGCAGCGAATCGGTGGCCGATCGTAGGCAGAGGCGTGAGCCGCAACGTCGCAGATCTTCATCGAGACGCGACAGGCTTTGGTGCAGCCACCAGCGCGATGCGCCTCCTGGGGGCCACGGCTCTTCGTCCGCGGGTGAAAAAATGTATAGGGGTACGATGGGGGCGCCGGCCTTGATGGCCGCGGCCAACGCCGGGTTGTCCGCAAGCCGTAAATCCTGCCGAAACCACAGTATCGTCGGTCTGTTCATGGCGGTCCGCAGAGGCTGGCGCATTCAGCTACAATCTGCGGCCCATTTTTGCTGAAACTCAAGGAATCAGGCTCAATATGTCGGAAGAATCCAGCGCGGCGCAGGCTGCCCCAATGCCGGTCGAGACCGTTATTATCGGCGCCGGTCCGGTGGGACTGTTTCAGATCTTCGAACTCGGACTGCTTGGAATCAGCGCGCACATCATCGATTCGCTGGCGCAGGCCGGCGGCCAGTGCACCGAACTGTATCCGGACAAGCCGATCTATGACATTCCGGCGTTGCCGATCTGCGGGGCTCAAGAGTTGATCGACAGGCTGCTGGAGCAGGCGAAGCCCTTCCACGCCACGTTTCATCTCGGGCAGGAAGTCACCGAATTGAAAGTGCTGGAAGGCGGCAAGTTCCTCGTCGCGACGTCGGGCGGGACACAGCTCATTGCCGGTGCCGTGGTCATCGCCGCGGGCGTCGGCTCCTTTCAACCGCGGCGGCTGGCGTTGCCGGGCGTCGAAGAGTTCGAAGGCAGGGGCGTGCACTACCGCGTCAAATCGGCCGTTGATTTTCACGACCGCGATCTCGTCATTTGCGGCGGAGGAGACTCGGCGCTGGACTGGACGGTGGCGCTGTGCGAGAAGGCGCGCTCTCTGACATTGCTGCATCGGCGTGCGGAATTTCGTGCAGCTCCGGCCACCGTCGCGCGCATGCGCGCGCTGGTGAACGCTGGCAAAATGCAGGTGCTGGAGGGCAGTGCCGCAGCGCTGCGCAGGGACGGCGACAAGCTGGTGGGTCTGGATGTGCGCACGGCCGATGGCCGCGAACTGCAACTGCTTGCGGATAATATTCTCGCCTTCTATGGATTGCATCCGAAGTTGGGTCCCATAGCGAAGTGGGGCATGGAGTTGGAGAAGCGCGCGCTCAAAGTGGATGCCGAGAAATTCCAGACCAGCATCCAAGGCATATTTGCGATCGGCGACATCAATACCTACCCCGGCAAAAAGAAGCTCATTCTGAGCGGGTTTCACGAGGCCGCGCTCGCAGCATTCGCCATCCAGCATCATCTGTTCCCGGAGAAGCGCCAGTTCCTACAGTACACCACCACCAGTCCCATCATCCAGAAGCGGCTGGGAGTTACGGCCGGCGATGGTGATGGGCAATCCGGCGGGATTTGACGCTGCCTGGAGATGCAATGAATCAGCTGCTCGAGGATTTGATCAAGGTTATGACGCTGGAGCGGCTGGAGATGAATTTGTTTCGCGGCGAAAGCCGCGATATCGGCAGCCCGCAGGTGTTCGGCGGCCAGGTGCTGGGGCAGGCCTTGGTGGCGGCGACGGCGACGGCCGAGGATCGCGCAGCGCATTCGCTGCATGCGTACTTTCTGCGCCGCGGGGATTTCAATGCGCCCATTGTCTACGAGGTCGATCGCGCCTTGGACGGCAAGCATTTCTCTTCGCGGCGCGTGGTCGCCATTCAACATGGCAGGCAAATTTTCAATATGTCCGCCTCGTTCCAAACGCCTGAAGCAGGGCTCGATCATCAGATTCCGATGCCGGACGTGCCGCTTCCCGAGTCCCTGCAGGACATCGAGTCCCACTATCGCGAGTTCGCCGACAAATTGCCTGAGGCGGCGCGACGCGTCCTGGAGCAGAAGCGGCCGTTCGAGTTTCGTCCGGTGGAATCGCTTGGCGCTCTGCGCCGGGGAAAATCGGCTCCCCTCAAGCACATCTGGTTTCGCGCCGTGGACAAGCTGCCCGACGGCGAGGCGCTGCACCGCAGTCTGTTGGCCTATGTATCCGATTTTCACCTGCTCGATACCGCCCTTCGGCCGCATGGCGTATCGATGATTTCGCCGCAGCTGGTGATTGCCAGCATCGATCATGCAATGTGGTTTCACCGCAGCGTGCGAGTGGACGACTGGCTGTTGTACGCCATCGACAGCCCCAGCGCCTCCGGCGCCCGGGGATTCACGCGCGGCAGTGTATTTGCGCGCGACGGACGTCTGGTGGCGAGCGCGGCGCAGGAAGGCTTGATTCGAGTCACTGCAAAGACTGTCTCCTAGCAAAATGAAAACCCCTTGCTGAAAGCCATCATCATCATCTTTCTCGTGGTCGGCGCGCTCGTCGGCGGCTTGCTGACGCTACGCAACAGCGGTCGCGCGGGTATGCCGAGCGAGGCTGTGCTGAAACGCGCCTCGAAGCGGGCGAAGCAGCTCGATGCCGCGGATGAAGACAAGTAACCAGGGGAGCGTGAGCCGCGCCATCGGCGCGTAACCCAGAGTGCGATGCCCTTCATGGGGCGTAATCCACGCGCGACGATTCCCACACTTCGCGCGGCAAGACGAACAGGTGGCAATCCCACCAGCGGTTCTTGGCGCGCCGGTGCTTGCGGAATACCGCTTCCCAACGCATGCCGATCTTCTCGAGCACGCGGATCGAGGCGCCGTTGTTGACATCGACCGTGGAGATTACACGGTCCGCACGCAAATCGAAGAACGCCGCATCGACCAACGCCAACGCGATTTCCGTGGCATATCCCTTGCCCCAACTCTCGATGCCCAGCATGTAGCCCAAGTCGACCACGTTGCCTTCGATGAAGGACAGGTCGCAGGCGCCGATCACGCGCTCCGATTCAATCTCCTCGACTGCCAGTTCGAAACGAGTGCGCGGCCGTTCGCGCTGCGAGGCCAGCAGCCCCTCGAGATAGTCGGCGGTGCTGTCCTCATCGCGCGGACCAAAAAACAGATAGCGCGTGACGCGTGCGTCGGACGAATAGGCATAAATGGAGCGAAAATCCGCTTCGACGAACTCGCGCATATTGAGGCGGGCGGTGCGCAGAGGAACGATCAGGGTACGCACAGTACCTTGCCCGGATTCAAGATGCCCTTTGGATCGAGCGCGCGTTTCAGGCCGTGCATGACGGCGAGTTCCACCGGATCGGCGCGACGCGCAAATTCGGCCGCTTTCAGTCGTCCGATGCCATGTTCGGCGCTGATGCTGCCGCCGAGACTCTCGACCAGATCGAACATTGCAAGCTGCAGCGCCGGCCCGCGCGACATGAAGTTTTTGATGTTGGCGCCGGGCTTCTGGCTGACATTGAAATGCAGATTGCCGTCGCCCGCATGGCCGTAGGAGACCATGTCTCCCTCGGGAGCCAGGCGCTGTACCAGCGCCGAACCTTGCTCGATGAGAGTGGGGATCGCCGACACCGGAACGGACACATCGTGTTTGAGGCTCGCGCCGTGGTGGCGCTGTGCCTCGGGAATGTTTTCGCGCAATTTCCACATGGCTTGAGATTGCGCGATCGAGTTCGCGAGCATGGCATCGGCAATGATGCCGCGCGCGGCAGCGTCCTGGAGAGTTGCGGTCAGTAAAGTGAGAAGATCTTGCTGCGCATTGGGCGAGGATAATTCGATGAGCAGATACCAGGGGGCGCCCTGCTGCAAGGGGTCGGCGACGCCGGTGATGTGTTGCACGGTGAGTTGCACAGCCAGGCGCGGCATCAATTCGAAGGAGGTGACGTGATCTCCAGCCGCGGTCCGCAGGCGCGCGAGCAGATCCAAAGCATGCTGCGGGGAGTCGATGCCGGCGAGCGCTGTCGCGGTGTCGGCCGGTGCAGGAAAGAGCTTCAAAGACGCTGCGGTAATGATGCCCAGCGTGCCTTCTGCACCCACGAAGAGGGATTTCACATCGTAGCCGGTGTTGTCCTTGCGCAGGCTCTTCAGTCCGTGCAGCACCCGCCCATCCGCCAACACCACCTCGAGCCCCAGCACCAGATCGCGCATCATGCCGTAGCGCAGTACTGCAGTGCCGCCTGCGTTGGTGGACAGATTTCCACCGATCTGCGCGCTGCCCTCTGAGCCCAAGCTCAAGGGAAACAGGCGCTGCGCGTCTCGGGCGGCAGTCTGTGCCGCGGCGAGCGTGCAACCTGCTTCGATAATCATCGAATAATTGGCGGCATCGATTTGCCGGATCCGATGTAGCTTGCTCAAGGACAAGACGATTTGCGAACCGCTTTCATCGGGGGTCGCGGCGCCGCAATAGCTGGTGTTGCCACCCTGCGGCACGACCGCCACTTCCTCGCGGTCGCAAATCTGCAGAATGCGCGCGACCTCATCCACGCTGCGCGGCAACAGCACCAAGGGGGCCGCGCCATGGTACAGCTTGCGAAAATCGGTGAGAAAGGGCTCGACTTCTTGCGGTGAGTCCAGCCAGGAGCCGCCGCCCACGGCAGCCTTGAGTTCTCCCAAGGTTTTTAGATCAGGGGGGCGAGCCATGGACGGAGGCAATGACCGCGCGGCGCGAGCCCGGCTTGGTGAAGAGCATTTGCACGTCGCCGAGCTGCCGCTCCTCGAATCCACCCTCGCAGTAACACAAATAGAACTCCCACATGCGAACGAAGCGCTCAGGGTACCCGAGTGCGCGGACATCCGCAGCCCTGGCAAGGAAGCGCTCGCGCCAGATTTTGAGCGTACGCGCATAGTGCGGGCCGATATCCTGCAGATGAAACAGCTTAAGGTCAGTGGCACGTGCCGCCGCGTCGATCAACACCTGCACCGAGGGGATGCAGCTGCCAGGAAAAATGAAGCGCTTAATGAAATCAACCGAACGCCGCGCCTGATCGTAGAATTGGTCGCGAATGGTGATGGATTGCAACAACATGGTGCCGTCCGGATTCAGCAGCCCGCCGCAACAGCGAAAGTACTGCTCGAGATATTGGTGCCCGACAGCCTCGATCATTTCGATCGATACCAGCGCATCGTACTTGCCGCGCAGGTCCCGATAATCCTCCAGCAGCAAGGTGACGCGATCGCTCAAACCAGCGCGCGCCACGCTTTCCTGGGCAAACTCGTACTGTTCGCTTGAGATGGTGGTCGTGGTGACCCGGCATCCGTAATGCCGGGCGGCATGAATGGCCAAACCGCCCCAGCCGGTGCCGATTTCCAACAGGTGCTGACCGGGCTTCAAGTTGAGCTTGCCGCAGGCGGCGTCGAATTTCGCAGTCGATGCTTGCAGCAGCGAGGAGTCGTCGTTCTCGAATATGCCGCACGAATAGGCCATGGTCTCGTCGAGAAACAATTTGAAGAATTGATTTCCCAGGTCGTAGTGGGCGGCAATGTTGCGGCGGCTGCCGAGCTTGTCATTACGATTGAGCCAATGCGCCATTTTTAGCAGCGGCGCGCTCAAGGTGGACCAACCCGAATCGACGTCGTTCATCAGATCGCGATTGATCACCATTAGGCGCACCAAGCCCGTAAGGTTATCGCACTGCCAGTAGCCGTTCATGTAGGCCTCGCCCGAGCCCAAGGTGCCTCCGAAAAGGACTTCTGGATAAAAACGCGGGCTGCGCACGCGAATGGTCACTTCGAACGGCGCAGCCGCGGTGACAGCGCCGAAGGTTTCCACCGAATCGGAATCGATTACGCGCAGCCGTCCGTCACGAATTTTACGCAGCTGGGATAGCAACAGGGGCTTCGCCACCCTGGTTAGAGCGGATTCGCGCTGTGTTGGCTTGGCGGCAACGTCGGCCGGAATGATGCTGGGTTTCATATATGTTTCAAAGCAGCGTTGCGAGGATGCCCGTAAAACGGGGTGCGCTTCAACCACAGCTTCAATGCTTGCCAGTGGATGGCGGTTATGATGCGCAAAGTCATCAATGGGTATGAGGCCAGGGTTCGAACCAGTGCCGCCCGCGTCGCGGGCTGCGCGCGCAGATTTAAAGTCGCAGCGAACACCTGTGCGGTGTCTTGGAAATTCTGCATATTAACGAACAGCCGCTGCGCCGGGCGGTTGAAGCACCAGCGATACTGCATGTCCATGGGCATGAAAGGCGATACATGGAAATCCTTGGCGAATTCGAAATAGCGCAGCCTGTGGTCGCAATGGCTGGGCGCGTCAAGCGCGAGCACGTATTGGTGGCGCTCGCCCCATGGAGTATTGGTGATTTCCGCAACAATGGCCTGCAGGGCGTCACCGGCTGCGTTGAAGCAATAATAGAAACTCACGGGATTCATGCAGTAGCCGAAGTAGCGCAGGTGCGTCAGCAGCCGGATCGGGCCTGCGGGCCGCGCGCCGGTGCGCGCTGCAACCAGATCGCGAACCGCCTGATCGAGCGGTACGCCGGCAGGTCCCAGGTAATCGCTGCGCTTGAACCAAGCGAGCGCCGGGCGTCGGGCCGACCAGCCAGGCACTCCGTCGAATAGGCGTGGCAGTTCCTCGAGATCCAC
>JAYTXS010000317.1:0-5071 GCA_043742845.1 Gammaproteobacteria bacterium | reverse complement strand
GTGTATCACAATCAGCGGGCCGAGTACGGCGGGGGGCAGGTATGTACACACAGGCTTTGGATGTGCAGGGTGCGGACGCGGCGACACTCGACGAGGGCGAGCTGGAGCGGCGTTTTCTAGAACGGGTCGATGCCGAAGAGAAAGTTGAGGCCAAGGACTGGATGCCCGTGCGCTATCGCAATACTTTGATTCGTCAGATTTCTCAGCATGCGCATTCGGAAATCGTCGGCATGCTTCCCGAGGGCAATTGGATCACGCGGGCGCCGACACTCAAGCGCAAGGCGATTCTCATTGCCAAGGTGCAGGACGAGGGTGGCCACGGTGCGTATCTGTATAGCGCGGCGGAAACTCTGGGCGTGAGCCGCGATCAGCTCATCGATCAGCTGCTGTCGGGCAAGGCCAAGTATTCGAGCATTTTCAATTATCCGACGCCGACCTGGGCCGACGTGGGCGCCATTGGCTGGCTGGTGGATGGGGCCGCCATCATGAATCAGATACCGCTGTGCCGCTGCTCGTATGGTCCGTACGCGCGTGCCATGGTGCGTGTCTGCCGTGAAGAGAGTTTCCACCAGCGTCAGGGCTACGATTTGATGCTGCATTTGGCGCGCGGGTCAACTGCGCAAAAGCACATGGCGCAGGAAGCCTTGAATCGGTGGTGGTGGCCGGCGCTCATGATGTTCGGGCCCCCCGATGCCAATTCGACGCATAGCGGCGATTCGCAGCGCTGGAAAATAAAGCGCTTCTCGAACGACGAATTGCGGCAGAAATTCGTCGATTTCACCGTGCCGCAGGCCAAGTTTTTGGATCTACTCATTCCCGATCCCTTACTGCGCTGGGACGAAGCCAGACAACAGCATGAGTTCGGGCCCATCGATTGGAGCGAATTCGATCAAGTCCTGAAGGGCAACGGGCCCTGCAATGCCGAACGGCTTGCCGCGCGCCGTGCTGCGCACTCTGCGGGGGCTTGGGTGCGGGACGCGGCCAGCGCATACGCCGAAAAGCAGCGTCAAGGTGCCGCCCGATGAGTAACAGTGAAGACAAGCGTCAGTGGCCCTTGTACGAAGTGTTCGTGCGCGCGCGCGGCGGCCTCGATCATAAGCACGTCGGCAGCTTGCATGCCGTGGATGCACGTATGGCCATCGATCATGCCCGCGATCTGTACACACGACGCCAAGAGGGAATCAGCATTTGGGTGGTGCCGTCGAAGGAGATCATTGCCTCCGATCCCGCAGAGTCTGACTCGCTGTTCGAGCCGGCCCGCGACAAGATATACCGACATCCGACCTTTTATGAGATTCCCGATGAGGTCAAGACGTTGTGAATGACTTGTTTCGCTACCTGCTGCGCCTCGGTGATCTAAGCCTGGTATTGGGGCAGCGATTGGGCGAGTGGGTGGGTCATTCTCCGGCGCTCGAAGAGGATTTGGGCTTGGCCAATATCGCGCTCGATATGATCGGCCAGGCGAGACTGTTTTTGAGCTACGCCGGGGAGATCGAAGGCTGCGGCCGCGGCGAGGACGAGATCGCCTTCTTGCGCGAGCACGGCGAGTACTTGAATCCGATTTTGGTTGAAATGCCGAACGGCGATTTCGGTCTGACCATCGTTCGCCAGGTGCTGATCGACGCCTTCCAGCTGGAATTGTTCGAGAGGATGGCGACGTCGACGGATGCGCGCTTGGCGGCGATTGCCGCGAAGTCCTCGAAAGAGGTGCGCTATCACCTACGTTACAGCAGTGGCTGGCTGGTTCGCCTCGGCGACGGCACCGACGCGAGTCATGCGCGCGTGCAATCCGCTCTGGAGGTGTTGTGGCCGTACACCGTGGAACTGTTTGCCGAGGACGAACTCGATGCAGCCATGGTTCACAGCGGCGTCGCGCCCCGCTTGTCCGAAGTTCAGGCGGGTTGGTCCCGGCGTATCGGCGAGATACTGACCGAGGCCACGCTGCAACGCCCCACCGATCGGCCCCATTCATGGCATGGCAAACGCGGCCAGCACAGCGAGCATCTGGGTTACATTCTTACCGAGATGCAGCACCTTCAACGCACTTATCCGGGAGCGCGCTGGTGAATGCGGTTGCGATCGCGGGCGAGGCGTCGGTGATGTGCCCGCGAGTCGCGCGCGCTTGGGTGGCGCTGGCCTTGGTGGAAGATCCTGAGATTCCCGCCGTCAGCATTGTCGACTTGGGCTTGATTCGCTCGGTGAACTTGCGGCCGGATGGTACGCTTGAAGTGGGCTTATCCCCCACCTATGTGGGTTGCCCCGCGACCGAAGTCATTCGGCAGTCCGTGACGGCGGCATTGAGCGCTGCCGACCTCGGCAGTTTCGACGTCACCGCCGTGCTGTCGCCCGCGTGGAGCAGCGATTGGATTACCCCGGAGGGGCGGCGCAAACTATTGATGTATGGCATCGTGCCGCCCGCGCATTCCTCCTCCATGCGCGACCTATTGCGCGGCGCACGGCCGGTGGGTTGTCCGCGCTGCCAGTCGATCGACACCGAGTGCGTCAGCGAATTCGGCTCGACGCCATGCAAGGCCCTGCATCGCTGCCGCGCCTGTCTCGAACCCTTTGAATACTTCAAATGCATCTAGGAGCCTGTCGGAGGGTGAGCCGCAGTGTTTAGCTTTCATCCGTTGAGAGTGGAATCGGTCGAGCGAGTCGCCGAGGATGCGGCCTGTGTGACTTTGGAAATTCCGCCCACGTTGCGCGATACCTTCGCCTTTCACGCCGGTCAATACGTCACCGTGCGACGCATGATCGCCGGACGCGAGGAGCGCCGCACCTACTCCATCGTGACGCCGCCAGGGAGCGGCTCGCTAAAATTAGGGATCCGGCTGCAAACAGGCGGCAGGATGTCGGGCGAATTGGCCGCTCGGCTGCGCGCCGGTGAATTGTTGGAGGTGGGAACTCCGATGGGGCGCTTTCGGACCTCTATCAGCGCGCAACGTGCACACTCGTATGTGGCCTTCGCAGCGGGTAGCGGTATCACGCCGATTCTGTCGCTCGCCGCGGATATTCTTGCGCGCGAGCCGCGCAGTCGCTTTATGCTGATCTACGGCAACCGCGGCATCTCGCGCACCATGTTCCTCGAAGAGACGCTGGCCCTGAAGAATCGCTACATAGAGCGCTTTGCCGTGCACTTCGTGATGAGCCGCGAGCCGCAGCAAACGCAGTGGCTGAACGGCAGAATCGACGGTGCGAAGGTCCGTGAACTCGCGGTTCACTTCAGGGAAATCGCCGCTGCGGATGAATACTTGATCTGTGGGCCCGGCGACATGGTGGATGCGGTGCGCGATGCCCTAAAGACATTAAATGCCGAGGCGCCGATTCGCTTTGAGCGTTTTGCCGCGGCGCGCGATGCCGCTACACGGCCGGCCCAGACACTGCCGGCAGCGGATGGCGAGGCGCCGGCATCCGACGGACTAGCGCCGCAAGGCGTGCTGGCCACTATTTCCGTCGTCATGGATGGGCGGCGGCGGACCTTTCCAATGGCGCGCAGCGACGGATCTGTGCTCGAGGCTGCGGAGCGGGCAGGCCTTGAGTTGCCGTTCTCCTGCCGTTCAGGAATCTGTGCTACTTGCCGTGCGAGAATTACGGATGGGGCTGCGGTGATGACGCACAATATCGCCTTGGAGCCTTGGGAAACGCAGGCGGGCTTCGTGCTGTGCTGTCAGGCCCGGCCGACGACCGCCACACTCGACATCAGCTTCGATCATAAATAGAACACGAACACACCGACGTCCGGGGGACGCCCATGTCATACGAGACCATTTTATTCAGCGTGGATGGCGGCATTGCTCGTCTGACTTTGAATCGGCCGGACAAGCTCAACAGCTTCAATACGCGAATGCACGTCGAGGTGCAGCAGGCGCTCCAGGTCTTGCCGGCCAGCGGCGCGAGGGTGCTGGTGTTGACCGGCGCCGGCCGCGGCTTCTGCGCGGGCCAGGATCTCGGTGATCGCGCAGTGGCTCCCGGCTCGAAGGGGGTGGATCTCGGCGACTCGATCGACAAGTACTATAAGCCGCTGGTGTTGGCGCTGAATAGTTTGCCCATGCCCGTGATCGCAGCGGTCAACGGAGTGGCGGCCGGCGCGGGGGCCAATATTGCGCTGGCCTGCGATTTAGTCATCGCCGCTCGTTCGGCCAGTTTCGTGCAGGCGTTTTGCAAACTCGGATTGGTCCCTGACTCCGGTGGGACTTGGACTTTGCCGCGTCTCGTCGGACAGGCGCGTGCACTCGGGTTGACACTGCTCGGCAACAAGCTGGCGGCAGAGACAGCCGCGGCCTGGGGAATGATTTGGCAGTGCGTCGATGACGCGCAGCTCGGTTGCACCGTCGATGCTCTCGCGCAGGCATTGGCGGAGGGAGCGACGCGCGGACTGGCATCGACCAAGGCGGCCATCCGCGGCAGCTGGCAATATTCGCTCGCCGAGCAGCTCGATATTGAGCGGGATGCGCAGCGCGAGCTTGGCCAGTCGGCCGACTATGCCGAAGGGGTGGCTGCGTTCGGCGAAAAACGCGCTTCCCGCTTTACGGGGCGCTGAACATGTCGCAAGAATCGCTCTCGGATCCAGCGGCGCTGCGCGCGCAAACGGTGGTTCAGTCCTTGTATCTTGCCGACCGTGCCTCGCAGTGGTTGGGACTGGAGTTCATCGAAGTCGCGCCGGGGCGCGTCCGAATCGCCATGACGGTGCGTGAAGACATGGTCAACGGCTATGGCATGTGTCACGGCGGCATTGTGTTCGCCTTTGCCGATTCCGCTTTTGCGTTCGCCTGCAATTCCTACGGCGATGCCATGGTCGCGGCGGGCGGCAGCATTGAGTTCGTCGCTCCGACGCCGCTCGGCGAACGCATCACCGCTACGGCCGTTGAAGTATTGAGAGCCACGCGACACGGCATTTATGACGTCGCCGTGACTGCGGCCTCGGGCGCCGTGCTCGCGCATTTTCGGGGCCGTTGTTCGCGCCTCCCGGGAGTTAAATCATGAGTTTGCAAAGCTATGTATGCGGCGTTTGGCGTGGCGGCCGGGAGACGGGCGTCGCGATGCGCGATGCCAGCACGGGAGAGATCATCGC
>JAYTXS010000316.1:0-4784 GCA_043742845.1 Gammaproteobacteria bacterium | reverse complement strand
TGTTCAGGCGTGGCCTTGTAGAGCAGGCTCAGGACCATGGCGTTGATGCCGACCGACTTACCCGATCCGGTAGTGCCCGCGATCAGCAAATGCGGCATGCGGGCGAGATCGGCGACGATGGGGACGCCACCGATGTCCTTGCCGAGCGCGAGCGCCAACGGCGAAGTCACGTCGTCATAGGGCTTGGATTTGATGATCTCGCCCAAGGTCACGATCTCGCGCTTCTCGTTCGGTATCTCGAGCCCGACGACCGACTTGCCGGGAATGATTTCCACCACGCGCACGCTGATCGCGGACAGCGCACGGGCGAGGTCCTTCGACAGATTGCTGATCTGGCTGACTTTGACGCCGGCAGCCGGGCGCAATTCGAAGCGGGTGATCACCGGACCTGGAAACACCGCCACCACCTCGGCCTCCACGCCGAAATCGCGCAGCTTCAGTTCGACCAAACGCGACATGGCCTCCAGCGCCTCATCGGAATAGGACTGCTCGCGCGGGCCGGCTTCGTCGAGCAGGGACAACGCCGGCAGCTCGCTGGATGCCGGCGCATCGAACAGCGGTACTTGGCGCTCGCGCTCGACACGATCGCTCTTCTGCGGAACGGGTGCCGCCGCCTCTATGCGCGGCGGCGGCCGGCTGGCTACTTTCTTCTGCTCTTCGCGTACCACCTCTTGGCGCGCCTGCTTGCGCAGCTGGCCCGAGGCCAATTCGCGCCGCTGAATGATGCGCGCGCGAGTCCACTCGATCGCCGCTAAAACCCAGGCGCCGAGCTTGTCCATGACTTCGAACCAAGACACACCGAGGAACAGCGCCACGCCCGCCAGCCAAAGACCGAGCAGCAGCAAAGTGGCGCCGAGAAAGCTCAAGCCATGGGCGGTACCCTGCCCCGCTAATTGGCCGAGAACGCCTCCGGCGGTGTTCGGCAGCCCAGCGCCATTCCAGTGCAGCGTCGCCAAGCCGCAGCTGGTCGTCAACGTCAGCGCGAAACCCGCGGTGCGCAGCAGAGTATTGATGCGCGAGCGCGCGTCGGGCAGCGCTTGCTCTTTGTGCACCAGCCAGCCTGCGTAGGCGAGCATCAACGGAAATAAATAAGCCGGACGGCCGAATAGGAATAGAAAGAATCCGCCCAACCACGCGCCCACAGGGCCGATCCAATTCCTGACCGCCTGCCCGGGCTCGCCGGTGTCCGAGAATCCGGGGTCTTGTGCGTGATAGGAGAAGAGCGCGAGCAACAGAATCAGCGCAAGCGCGGCGAGCACCCAGAGCGTGCCCTCACGCAAGCTGCGCGCCACGGCCGCGGAGAGCGCACTCTTGTGCTTGGCTTGCTTCGGCTGAACGTCCTCAGTCAACTCTAGACCTTTAATGATATTTACTTCTTAACTATTTGAATAATATGCGATAGTAACCCAGTCTGATACGAGTAACCAACATCGCGCCGCGGTTTCGGGTTAGCACGGCTCGAGGCCTTGATTGAACTGGCTGGCGCCCATAGATTTACTTACCATGAGCCGACAAAGAGATTTGAGCAGAGAGGCAAATTATACATGAGCGTCAACAGGCACAGTCCACTCCTCATCCTGGGGTCGGGTCCTGCAGGTTATTCCGCCGCCGTGTATTCGGCGCGGGCGAACCGTCACCCTCTGCTCATCACCGGCTTGGAACAGGGGGGCCAGCTCATGACCACCACGGATGTGGACAATTGGCCCGGAGACGTCGAGCACCTGCAGGGTCCCGCGCTCATGGACCGCATGCGCCGCCACGCCGAGCGCTTCAACACCGACATCGTGTTTGACCACATCAATCGGGTGGAATTGGGCCAGCGCCCTTTTCGCCTGTTCGGGGATAATGGCGAATACACCTGCGATGCGCTCATCATCGCGACCGGCGCCTCGGCCAAGTACTTAGGATTGCCCTCCGAGGAAACATTTCGCGGCAAGGGGGTTTCCGCCTGCGCCACCTGCGACGGTTTTTTCTATCGCGGCAAGGCCGTCGCAGTAGTCGGCGGCGGCAACACCGCCGTGGAGGAGGCGCTGTACCTTACCAACATCGCCTCGCATGTGACCTTGGTGCATCGCCGCGACAGGCTGCGGGCGGAAAAGATTTTGCAGGACCGGCTATTCGCTCTCGAAGCGGCAGGCAAGGCATCCATCGTCTGGAATCACGCCATCGATGAGATTCTCGGCGATGAGTCCGGCGTGACTGGAGTGCGCTTGCGCGGCGCCGCGCCCGCGGCAGCGGCGGCGACTCGCACCCTCTCGGTTGACGGTGTCTTCATCGCCGTGGGCCATCAGCCGAACACCCAGCTGTTCGAGAATCAATTGGACATGCGCGGCGGCTATATCGTGGTCAAGGGCGGCAGCGAGGGCGAAGCGACCGCCACCAGCGTCGCCGGCGTATTCGCCGCCGGCGACGTGGCCGATCATGTGTACCGCCAGGCCGTCACCTCGGCGGGTACGGGATGCATGGCCGCACTCGACGCCGACAAGTATTTGGAAAGAGCGGAGGCTGAGACTCACGTCCAAACCCGCGTTGCGCACGCGTGACCCACGCCCGGGCGCGCCTCCTTGACAGCATTGCGGATATCGACGCGGCCGGTTGGAATACTCTCGCCGGCAGCGAACAACCCTTCCTACGCCACGAATTTCTGTTAGGCCTGGAGCAATCCGGCTGCGCCGCGGCGCGCACCGGATGGGCGCCGCGCCATGTGGTGATCGATGACGGCGCCGGCAAGATGCTCGCCGCCATGCCGATGTACCGCAAAGCGCATTCGCGCGGCGAATTCGTCTTCGATTTTTCCTGGGCCAACGCCTATGCGGAACATGGCCTGACCTACTACCCGAAATTGCTGACGGCCGTGCCCTTCACCCCGGTGCGCGGCCCACGGCTTCTGGTCGGCGACGCTGCCGACCCGGAGCGGCTGCGCGGCCTGCTGATCGAGGTGGCGCTCGATTACGCGCGCAGCCAGGAACTCTCATCCTGGCATGTGTTGTTCCCGGCGGACGATGCCGCCGTGCGCTTGAAGCGAGCCGGCTTGATCCTGCGGCGCGACTGCCAGTTTCATTGGTTCAACCACGGCTTCGAATCGTTCGACGCCTTTCTCGCGACTTTCACTGCTGAGAAGCGCAAGAAGGCCAAACGCGAACGGCGCAGAGTCGCCGAGGCCGGTATCGAATTCGACACCCTGCACGGCGGCGACATGGATGAAGCGCTTTGGGATTCGGTGTATCCCTTCTATGCCGACACCTTCTACCGCCATGGCCATGACCCCTATCTCAATTTGGACTTCTTCAAGCGCATCGCCCGGTCCATGCCGCGGCAGCTGATGCTCAAGGTGGCTCGAATGGGTCCAACGCCCATCGCCGTGGCCATATTCTTCGTCGGCGACAATGCCCTGTTCGGACGTTACTGGGGCGCCGGCGGCAATTACCACAGCCTGCATTTCGAGACCTGCTACTACCAGGGCATCGAATACTGCATCGAGCACAAGCTGCAACGCTTCGAGCCGGGAACCCAGGGCGAACACAAGGTGCCGCGCGGCTTCGTGCCGACGATGATGAGTTCAGCGCACTTCATTGCAGATCCGCGATTTGCCGCCGCCATTCGCGACTTTGCCGCCCGCGAGGCTCGCGGCGTCGATAATTACGCAGCTGCGGTCAACGAGCACATTCCCTATCATCGGGCGGCTGACGAGGAATTGCAGCTCTGAGCAGGCTCGTATGGCTGGGCGAACAAGCGGACCCCAACTGGTTTCCGCCGCTCGAGCACGCCCTGCGCGAGCCTCCCGGCCTGCTGGCGGCCGGCGGCGACTTGAGTCCGGCGCGGCTCCTGGCGGCGTACGAGCGCGGCGTGTTCCCCTGGTATTCGGCGCAACAACCCATACTCTGGTGGTCGCCGGATCCGCGTATGGTCATGTATCCCAAGGAGTTCAACTGCTCCCGCAGCTTGGCAAAGACGCTGCGCAACGGTCCTTACACGACCCAGGTCGATCACGCCTTTGGCGCCGTCATCCGCGCCTGTGCGGCGCCGCGGCGCTCGGGCCCCGATACCTGGCTGAACGGCGACATGATCGCCTCCTACGAGAAGCTACACGAGCTGGGGTTTGGCCATTCGATCGAGACCTACGCCGCGGGACAGCTGGCAGGCGGCTTGTACGGCATTCAGCTCGGGCAGGTGTTCTTCGGCGAATCGATGTTCAGCCTTAGGCAAGATGCATCCAAGGTGGCGATGGCGCGCCTGGTTCAGGAGTGCCTTGCGCGCGACATTCAGCTGATCGACTGTCAGGTCGCCAGCGGCCACCTCGCCTCACTCGGCGCCCGCGAGGTCTCGCGCAGCCAGTTTGTAACGTTATTGCGGCGTTACGCGCGCCGTACCCCCAGCGGCGGCTGGCGCGCGACTGCAACGCCCGCAGCGTAAATTGCATTAACAGGGGGCTTTATGCACAATGCGCCCGGTTTCCCGCATACCACAAGGACGCATGTCAAAAGAAGAGGCTATTCAATTCGAGGGTGAGGTCGTCGAGACCCTGCCCAATACGACATTTCGCGTCAAACTCAAGACCGGCCACGTTGTCACGGCCCATATATCGGGCAAGATGCGTAAAAACTACATTCGTATTTTGACGGGCGATCAGGTGACCGTCGAGATGACCCCCTACGATTTGACGAAGGGCCGTATCGTCTACCGCGGCAGGTAACAACCTTCGAGCCGCTGGCCGATTGAACACGGGGAGAGGGGGTTTGGGATGACTGAGCGCAAACCGGCGGATTCAGTTTGCGCTCAGTCAT
>JAYTXS010000315.1:0-4712 GCA_043742845.1 Gammaproteobacteria bacterium | reverse complement strand
GGCGAGAGATGCGGGCATGCCGATCTGGAGATTGCGGCCACGGGTATCCGCAATAATAGGCACCGAATTCTGGGGAATGCCGTTGGCGTTGAATACGCGATTCCCGCCCAGCTGAGCCGGATAGACGAAGGTCCCGCAGGGTAAGGCCGTATTAGGGTCGGCCCAGAGGCACCCGTCGGAATCGGAAATGTTGATGTCGGTCTCTATGTACTCTTGGCTGGCCGTTTCGCGGATGCCGCGCACACTCCCCTTGAACGGACCGCTATTGTCGAAATCCAGCTGGACATTGAAGTTCTGTGCCTGAGATTCCCTGCGGATGACCTGCGAGAACGACTCCACGTCGCCCGGCCATTTTTGGTAGACCTGGGTGGTGTAGATCTGCGAGCCGGCCCATGCCGGGTCCTGCGGCGGCGTGTTGTACTGACTGAGCGCGGTACTGCCTGTATTTCTCGACTGCAATGGCGCGAAGGTCGCGCCCTGCCAATTGGTGGAATTGAATTGCAGGCCGACACTGCGTTCCCACTGGTCCTGATGCGCGTAGAAATAATCGCTAGTCAATTTGAGCCCGTGGTCGAGGTCGATCTGGAATGACGCATTGGCGGACTGGCGCTTGCGCTGAATGCTGCTGTTGTAAAGCCCGATGTTCTGGCTACCCATGAACACGCCGTTGGATTTGCCATCGCCGTTCACATCGACACTGCCGTCCGGATTCTGCTTGATCCGCGAGGGGATCGGCGCGCCGTTCCACGCCCCCAGGAAGCCGTTGTACCCGCCCGCGCTTGCCGCGTTCTCGCCATCGAGGATGACGCCATACTGGTCGAGGCCCTGGCTGGAATTTCCACCCGCGGCGGCCGCGCCCGCGGTGCCCGACCGCGTGGTGTCGGAAAAATCCCCGGAAAGCAGTAGACCCCAAGCCCCATCGCCATTGTATGAGACGAGACCGCTCGCCTCCGGTCCAGTTTTGCGAGTAGTGCTTCCCCGTTCCCCATCGGCGGTATAGCCATAGGTGAATCCATGCGGCAGATCCCAGGGCCGATAGGTATGCAGATCGATGGAACCGCTGATGCCGCTCTCGGTCTGACTCGCGGTGGGCGATTTGATGACGTCCACCTGATTGAACAGCGTGGCCGGCAGTGTGGTGAAGTCGGGTTGCTGCGAGTCGATCTGATCCGGCGAGATAAAAACCTCACCGTTCATCATGGTGCCGACTTGTGGCAGGCCGCGTACATCCACCGAGGTGCCGACGCCCGCATCGCGATTGATTTGCACGCCGGTAATGCGCTGAAGAGAGTCCGTGATGGTCACGTCAGGCAGTTGGCCGATGCTCTCCGCCGAGATGCTGTCCTGGATGCTCGGAGCCAGGCGCTTCAGTTCTATCGCACGGATCTGCGACTCCCGTACGCCGATGATGGTGACCTCTTGCAACTCGTCGGCCTCCTTGGCTCCCCCATCCGACCCGGCGCTGCCGGTCCCGGACTTGGCTTTCTTGGCGTCGGGCGGGGGTGCCGTCGGTCCGTCCTGTTGCGCAGGGTCCTGCACCCCTGCATTCTCCGCCGAGGCACTGATGTGCTCCGATGCCACGGCCGACGTCGCCGCGGCGGCGAGCAATGCCATGGATACGGCAATTGATAGCGGGTGCTTGCGATATACGTTTGACACGGCCTTTCCCTCGAGATTGTTATCTTCCGGTCCTCGCCCAGAATGGCGTGCAGAGCGCGCCTGTTGAGCTCACTGACCGATTGACCACGCTCATCTGTTCCCTTAATCAGTTTCTATTTATTCGGTCGATTGACGAATCAAATCTCGCATGATGTGCGCTTAACGTCAAGCATGGTGGCTTTAGCGGCTAATACGGCTATGATTGTTCGGAGAGGTGACGAATCAAATGACTACCCCTATGCCCTACCCACCCATAACCAGCGTGACCCGCCAGCTATCACGGCGGAGCGTTTTTGAGGCCCTTCTGCACCGCAGCCCCATCTCACGGGCCGACCTTGCCAAGGCGACCGGTCTGTCGAAACAGACGATGTCGGAAGTCGTGGACGCGTTCGCGCAGCAGGGGCTGGTTCGCCAGGTAGGACGAACCAGCGGCAATGTCGGACGGACCGCCGTGTTGTACGAATTGAGCCCAGAAGGCGGCCACGTGCTCGGCATCGATCTGGGAGCCCGACGATTAACAGTCGCCCTCGCCGATATTGCAGGCAGAGTTCTCGCTGAGGCCGACGAACCCACCGACAGCCGCGGCGGAGCCTGGACGCTCGACCAGATTGGCCGGCTCTCTGACCGTCTGGCGCGTGACAATCACACCTATCCCAGCCGCATTCGCTCCATCGTGATAGCCACCCCCGGAGTGGTAAACCCCAAGAGCGGCGCCATCGAGATGGCTCCCAACATCACCGGCCTGGATCATCTCAATGTCGTGGGCCTGCTAAGTGAGAAACTCGGCAGTCCCGTCGTCCTTGAAAATGACATCAATCTCGCGCTGCTCGGGGAAATATGGCATGGCTGCGCTCAAAACGTGGACAACGTGGCTTTCCTCGCGCTCGGTAGCGGCGTTGGACTGGGACTCTATATCAACGGCCGGCTCGTGCGCGGCGAGAATGGCGCCGCCGGTGAGATCGGCTATCTGCCGATCGGTGGCGATCCGCTGCAAGCCGAATCGCGCCTGCAGGGCTGCCTCGAGTACCAGGTTGGCGCAACGGGTGTCGTGCGACGATATCAGGAGGCCGGCGGTTCCGATGTTGATTCGGAGAGACAGGTCTTTGAGCGCGCGCAGGCGGACGATCCGATTGCCGCGTCCGTGGTCGAAGAGACTGCGCGGCTGACTGCTCTTGCGGCCGCGGCGGTCATCGCGACAGTGGATCCGCAACTGCTTGTTTTGGGTGGCTCGGTCGGAGCGCGCCCGGATTTTGCGGACAAGGTCGCGCGCGTGCTGCTGCAGCTCTCGGCGCGGCCGGTGGAGATTCGCACCAGCACCCTCGGCAGGCGAGCAGGTGTGGTGGGCGCCTTGTCCGTCGCATTGCGCCGTCTCCATGATGAATTCTTCGGGGTCGCGGAGCTCGCGGCGGCTCTTCCTCTTCCGCCGCCCGCGCAGCGCAGCGCACGTCAATGACGAGCGAAGCTGACTATTGTTTTGCGGCGGACCTAGGCGGCACGAAGCTCGCCGCAGCGATTGCTGATGCGCATGGTCGTATCGTGACGGAATTGACCGAGCCCACCGACCCGCGCGGCGCAGCGTACGTGGCCGAACAGATCGCTGCGTGCGCCGACAAGCTGGCGCAAACCGTCGGGATCGAAGTCACGCGGACGCGCCATGTCATGGTGGGAATTCCTGGTGCGATCGATCCTCACACGGGCCGTGTTTCCCTGACTCCCAACATCGCAGGGTTGGAGGACTTCGATGTCCTCGGCTTTCTGCGCGACCGCTTCGGGCCGGATGTTGCGATCGAGAACGACGTGAATCTCGCGATGCTGGGCGAGCATGCGTTGGGGTGCGCCAGTCGCTGCCGCAACGCGGCGTTCTTATCGTTAGGCACTGGTGCGGGGCTCGGCCTGCTCATCGATGGCAGGCTGTTTCGAGGGGCGCGCGGCATGGCGGGGGAAATCGCGGACCTGCCAATCGGGCGCGACCCGACGTCGCAGATCCCCTCTGGCGGCGGCACATTCGAGCTCGAGGTGGGCTCACCCGCCATCGTGGATCGATACCGGCGCCACGGTGGAACCGCGGCCGCCACGGTTCGTGACATTTTCGGGCTCCTTCAGCAAGGAGACGAAGTGGCGGCGTCGGTCCTTGACACAACGGCGCGCTGGGTGGCCCACGCGGTAGTGACACTGCAATCGCTCCTCGATCTGGAGCTCATCGTATTGGGTGGAAGTATCGGCGTGCGTCCCGAACTGTATGAAAGGGTCCGACGGGACCTTCCTGCCCTTTTCTCACGACCTATTACCATCGCACCCAGCAGGCTTGGCGATCGCGCAGGGCTCATTGGCGCCGCGTGGGCCGCGGGGCAGGCCTTGCGTCAGAACTATGAGGCGGGTTCGAAACGGTAGGCGTGCCGCTTCGCAATCATTTGTCGTAGTTGTCGCCAGCAGCGTCGTTTGCGACGCTGCTGGCGCTGGTCGAACTACACAGTGAGTTAAATCCTACGGACGATGTCGCACCTGCCCAGCTGCCGATATGAGATCTAATGGCGCATGCTCGACCCCTCGCAAACGGGATAAACCATGACTATCGCGCCTACGGCAGCCTTCATTCGCGCAATCTTGCCGAGAGTCTTAATAGCTCATGACTCCTGAGCGTGTGTTGCGACGTGATGTGCCTGGCGGCTGGGGATGACACCCCGCGACGACCTTATAGAAGCCACCGATAAGGGTCTCTACTGCGCAGCGGGCAATTTCTACATCGATCCCTGGATGCCCGTGGAGCACGCAGTCATTACGCACGCGCACGGCGATCATCTACGCGCGGGCAGTTCCGAGTATTACCTCGCCGCTACCGGTATGGGGGTGGCGCGCCATCGCTTGCCGCACGACGCGTCGCTGAAACCGTTGGAGTACGGAGACTCCATCGAATTGGGCGGAACCCGGCGGCATCCTCCAGTAGCCGCCGGTTTTCAAACATCGTTCGCCAAGCCAGACGATACATCAGCTCATAACGACCGTCCGCCCGGAAGCAACTCAAGCTGTCGAGCAAGCGCATCAGCCCCACAGGC
>JAYTXS010000314.1:0-3743 GCA_043742845.1 Gammaproteobacteria bacterium | reverse complement strand
CGGACAAACAAGTGAAACGATACAAAGAGTTGCGACGCACGCGGACCCAGGAAGTGGCTGCGGCAAAAGTGGGAATTAGTCTTCGAACAGCACGGCGGTTGGAGCAAATGACGGATCTGCCGTCGCAACGACCGGAGCGACATTGGCGGACGCGGGCGGATCCTCTGGCGTGGGTCTGGGACAGCGAGATCGTACCGCTGCTGCAGCGAGCGCCGGGTCTCAACGCCGTGACGTTGCTGGAGGAAATGGAGCGCCGATATCCGGCCCGCTTCGGCCCGAATCTGCTTCGGACGTTGCAGCGTCGGGTGCGCACGTGGAAGGCGTTGGAAGGTGAAGAAAAAGAGGTGTTCTTTGCGCAAGCGCACGAGCCGGGCCGGCTTGGGTTGTCCGATTTTACCGATGCCGCAGAACTGGCGGTGACACTCGACGGCGATCCGCTCATACATCGGCTCTACCAATTTGCGTTGGCCTACAGCGGTTGGCGACACGTTGAAGTTATTTTGGGTGGCGAGAGTTGGGTTGCTCTGTCGGGCGGGCTGCAAAACGCCCTTTGGAGCCTAGGCGGTGTGCCGCTGGAGCATCGCACAGACTCGTTATCCGCTGCGTTCAATAATCTTGCTGAGCACGAGGAACTCACCCGTCGTTACCAGGAGTTGAGCGAGCGGTATGGGATGCGCCCGACGCGAAATAATCTCGGCGTCAGCCACGAGAACGGTTCGATCGAGGCGCGCCAAGGGACTGTCAAACGCGCAATCGATCAGGCCTTGTTGTTACGCGGTAGCCGGGATTTTACGCAGCTGCTCGACTATCGCTCGTTTATCGCAGAGGTTGCCGCGCGGCTAAATGCTCGCATAATCAAATCCCTTGCCATCGAGCGTGCGTGCCTGCAACCGTTGCCGCACCGACGGACAAACGACTTCGAGGAAGTCGACGCGCGAGTGACCAAGAACGCGCTGATCGCAGTCAAGTGTGCAACATACTCCGTGCCCTCCCGACTGATCGGGCACCGATTAAAAATCCGCGTGTACGACGATCGAATCGAAGGATACCTGGGTGAGCATCGTGTGCTTCAAACGCCGCGGCTTCGCGCGACAAGCGCGGACCGACATCCGCGGCATATCGACTTCCGACATCTGCTGCCGGCGCTGAAACGCAAGCCTGGTGCGCTGGTCCGGTGGCGGCTTCGCGATGCATTGTTCCCACGCAGCGAGTATGCCCAAATGTGGCAGCGGCTGATCGAGAGATTGCCAGAGGCGCGCGCTGCACGACTGATGGTGGGGTTGTTAGAAATCGCTGCGGCCGATGGCTGTGAAGTCGAGTTGGCGTACGAACTTGCCGCGCTGTTCGACCGCGATGAGTTGCCGGATCTTGAGAAGTTGACCACGCGCTTTCGGCCGCGACTGGCGCTGCTGCCCGAGGTCACGGTAGTTATGCCCACGTTGGCAATCTACGACGGCCTGCTGGAGGCTGCATGAACGCGGCGACGACCGCGGACGCCGCGCGGCTGCCGATCCTGCTGACCGAGCTTCGCCTGCCGACCTTGAAACGCATGTGGGAAACTATCAGTGCACAGTCCGATCGAGAGGGCTGGAATGGCGCACGGCTGTTATCAACGCTGCTTGACCTGGAAATGGCCGAACGTGCCCAGCGGCGGCTTGCTCGGTATCGCGAGGACTCGCAGCTCCCAGCCGACAAGCGGTTAGAAACCTTCGACTTTGCGCCGTTGCCAATGTTATCGAAAGCACATGTGTTGGCACTCGCAGAAGGCGATGCTTGGATCGAAAAAGGAGCCAACCTGTTGATGTTCGGTCCGCCCGGCGCCGGAAAATCTCACTTGGCTTGCGCAATCGGTCACGCACTCATCGACCGCGGTTGGCGCGTGTTGTTTATCAGCACGAGCGAACTTGTTCAGCGACTGCAGGCGGCCCGGCGCGATCTGCGACTGCCCGCCGAGTTGGCTAAGCTCGATCGGTTCGACTTACTGATCCTGGACGATCTCAGTTATGTTCGACGTGATCAGGCGGAAACCAGCGTTCTGTTCGAGCTCATAGCAGAACGTTACGAGCGGAAGAGCATCGCGATCACAGCCAACCAAGCGTTCTCGGCATGGGATCAAGTGTTCCCTGACGCGTCGATGACGCTAGCTGCCGTCGATCGACTCGTCCATCACGCCACAATCTTCGAGATGAACGTTGACAGCTATCGCAGACGCTCAGCAGCTGCATCAAATCCGAAGAAGGAGAAAAAGGCTACCAAAGACTGATTTTACGATCCTTGCTAGGCGGCCATTATAGTTGGCGCTACGCGGTCAAAGTAGTTGACGCCATACACTGAACGCCGAGCCTTCGAGGCCCTTGCACCGCTGATCGGCCTCGCAGTCATTCAAGGCACGATCCAACAACTCAGACCACCGGCCCCCGATATCCAGTGCGAGGTGACTGGCATCGGCCACTACAACGCCGAACTTGTAGCACTTGATGATGACACTACCCGTAGACGACTGAACAACATGTACAACACTGAGAAGGCGTTGGAGCGTGCCATTGGTTCATTAACGCCGGAAGAACAGGCAACGGTGTCGGCCGAAATGGCCGACGTACACATAAGCATGATCTTCGATGAGACCGCCGGCACTAGGGACCGGGGGAGATTGGTGACGGGAGTTCTACGGGAATTGCTTGCGAGACCAGCGGGCTTCCGAGGCGATCTCTACGGCGAGTTGGATGATCTCCCGCACGGCCTGCACCGCACAACAATTGCTCGATTCAAGAAAGCCAACGGACCAGCGATCACATCGCCCTCGGCCGGATATTGGTGCCCGCCACAGCTCGAACAGATCACAACCAAGCTCAAGGACAAAACCTACCAGTACAGCGGACGCCTGGAACTCTTTGCGCACTCCATCCACGACGAGCCAGACGGAGCCGTCGGTGGCTTGGAAGCCATTGAGCAGATCATCAGGCAAGACATCGGCACTTCAAAATTTGACCGAGTGCATGTGTTTCACGTCGGATTCCTCAAACACATACTGACGTTGCCTTGAGGCGCTTGGAGGGGTGTTACCGAGTTCTGGCAAACGCGTCCACTAGCTCCCTGGCAAGAGACCGTCTGCGTAGCCTTGATAGGGCATAGGATGGCTTTTTTACATAAATACCCTCTCGGAGCTCGGGGCTGAGCGGGGCAATTCAATAGCAGTGGGGGTGGAAAATAGAATAGTTGCTTGCACTTCCACCCAAATAGGTCTTTGATTTTATGTTGAAAAAGTCTCATATATGTCGTACATTGACAGCATGAAAGAGACGCTGAAAACTCAAGTATCTAAGCGGATCCACCGCAAGCGTGGCGATGTGTTTCTGCGCGCGGATTTCGACGATCTCGGCGACTACGATCAGGTCGGTCGCGTACTGCGGCAGTTCGTACGTCAGGGCACGCTCCTGAGAATCGGATCGGGCCTTTATGCGCGCACACGGCCGTCAACTCTAGACGGCACGCCGACCCCTGTTAAGGGTCTGCGCGCCCTTGCCGATGAAGCGCTTCGGCGTCTCGGCATTCAAACCGCGCCAACACGTCTTGAGCAAGACTATAGCGCCGGAAAAACCACGCAGGTGCCTGCCGGCCGCCGCGTTGCGGTCAATAAGCGCGTGCGCCGCAAGATCGGCTTCAACGGTGTCCTCGTGAGTTTCGAGCGTGCTCGACCGTCGCCTCGTTGAGGATATCGCCAACAGGCTGCGTCCCGGCGGCGA
>JAYTXS010000313.1:0-1884 GCA_043742845.1 Gammaproteobacteria bacterium | reverse complement strand
GCGGTTACCGAGACGCCCGTGGTTATCGCAGTGCCGCTCGCAGTGCCGCTCGCAGCGTCCGTGCAGCGCCCGCACGCCAAGTCCGATATTGCCGCCCTGTCGATCGTCGGTGGCCTTGGGATATTAGGATCGGCACTTGCCGGCCTGTATATCCGCATGCGCCGCCGCACGCTGCGGCCGCAGAATTCCAGCGCCGTCATCGCTGCCGTATCCGATATTCCAATGCCGATCGCCGCTCCGATTTCATTCGACAGCATGACCGAAACCACACCCAACATGGCCCCTTTGATCACCCCGGAATCCGGCCATACTCAAGCCGATTTGCAGGCAATTCTCGAACCCGGTCGCGACGATGCGACGCATCCCTTGCTGCCGATTATTTCCACCGGCGAAGCGGCCGGACGCAGCAACATCGCCGGCGGCTCTTTCTCGCGCGCCTCGTCCCAGGAAGCCACCGTCAACATGCGGGCCGATTTAGGCACCGTTCGGATGGATCCGACGCGGCTCGACTACAACCTCCTCGATCTCGACATGACCGCGCACCATGTGCACCTGCCGAGCGAACTCAATGAACCGGTGCGTAAGGAACGTCGCACGAATTTAGCGGACGTGCTGAAGCTGGCGATCGAGCGCGAGCCGGAACGTCACGATCTGCGGCTCAAACTGCTGGAGCAGTACTACTCGGTGGCCTCGACCAACCGCAAGGGCTTCCTCAACGTGGTGCAGAAATTCGCAAAAGAGCGCCAGCACCTGTCCGCGGAGCAATGGGAACGGGTGGCGTCGATGGGCCGTCAGATCGCTGCGGAGAATCCCATGTTTGTCGATGATCCGCTGGTGGAAGCCGCCGAGGACGATTTGGCGGACTGCGCGTAGAGACACGCGCGTTACCGAACTAGGCCGCGCCTAGGGCTGCCTCGGGTACAGCGGCCGGCGCCGGAGCTGGCCGCGTTCCGTTCAGTTTGATGTTCAAACGCAGCTCATTCGCCGAGTCGGCGTTGCGGATCGCCTCGTCATAAGAAATGCCGCCCTCGTTGTAGAGTTCGAACAAGGAATAGTCGAAGGTTCGCATACCCAGCTCGCGCGACTTCGTCATGATGGGCTTGATCTCGTGAAACTCACCTTTGAGAATCTTCTCGGCAATGATCGGCGTGTTGATCAAGATCTCCATCGCAGCCCTGCGCCCCTTGCCGTCGATGCCATGAATGCGTATCTATGCCCGGATCCTCGACGGTGATGATATGGCCGGGGGGGTGAAACGATTGCGGTGATCGATCATGGCAGCCAATGAAGTCGATTTTCCGGAGCCGGTGGCGCCCACGACCAGCACCAAGCCCCGGTTCGTCATGACGATGTCTTTGAGGATTTCCGGCAAAGCCAAGGTCTGGAAGCTGGGAATCTCCGCGGGGATGGTTCTGATCACCATGCACACATGTTGCTGCTGGATGAAGACGTTGACCCGAAAACGCGCCACTCCCGGAATCGACATGGCGAAATTACACTCGAATTCCTTGTCGAATTCGTCGCGCTGGCGCTGATTCATCAGGGAATTTGCCAGCTCGCGGGTGAACTCGCCCGAGATCTTCTGCGACGTCATCGGCCGCATGGTGCCGTGAGCCTTCATGCTCGGCGGAAAATCATTGGAGATAAAGAGGTCGGATCCGCCTGCCCGGCACATCGCCGTCAGCAGCTTGATCATGTAGGTCTTAGCTTGTTCCTCGTTCATAGCACAGGAATATATCCGGTGGGTGCAACCGCGTCCGCGATGGAGTTAACCGCCTCGGTTCACGCTTTTCGGGGTATAAGGCATTACCTTAGGGCGAATTTCAGGATGTGAGGGGAGCGTATGTCGAGCCGTGTGATCGGGATCCTTCTATTGTGGGCGGC
>JAYTXS010000312.1:0-6717 GCA_043742845.1 Gammaproteobacteria bacterium | reverse complement strand
TGATCGGTCGAAAGTTGCTCATCGCACATCACTCACCAGGAAACACTGCGCATGATTATCGCGTATCTGAAAATCAAATGCTTAAATCCGACAGGCTGCTAGAACAGGCTGGTCTGTGCTTCGCTTCGCAATAGCTGACCGACTTGCTCGGCGGGCATGGGATTGTCGAAATCCGAGCGCCGGGGTCAAGCGTGAAAATTAGTTTATTTCGAGGCGGACTTGTGAACTATCGGGCGCACCAACTTCTGGAGGGTGTTGCCGGCGTCGGCCGATTGATTGTTCGGGCCCAAAAACTCCATGACTGATCTTCCGCCGATCGAGTGTTCCGCAATGACCTTCAGAGTGAGCAATGCCGGAGTCGCCAGGATCACGCCTGCGATGCCCCAGAAAAGTCCACCGAACCATAATGCGAGAAAGATCAGCAGGGGATTTATCTTAAGGCGCCGTCCGACGAACAGTGGCTGGATGATCTGGCCCTCCAGCATCGCCAGGAGCAGGTATGAACCCGCTACCGCCAGCACGCGCCCGATTCCATCGAAGCTTACGAACGCCACGAGCGTCACTGTAATCAGCGTAACGGTTGAACCCGCATAGGGTATGAAATTGAGCACTGCGGCAAGAATTCCCCACAGGTAGGGCGTCGGCATTCCACACAGCATCATCACGCCGGTGGTGGCGCACCCCAGCCCCACATTGATGATGGCGGTAGTCACGTAAAATCGGCCCACTTCGCCGCGCACCTTCTCGATGATGGAGAGTACATGTCCGGCGTTGAGATCGTCGACAAACGCCGCGGTCATTCGCGCCAGCATAGGCGGCCCGCCAGCCAGCAGGAACAGGGTAACTATCATGAACGTAAGCAAGCTCACCATGACTTCGCGTGTTGCGCCGATGATGAGCACGGGCGCGCTTTCCTGGTCCGCGGGCGCTGGCGCAGGGGCCGCAGACCCGGCCGGCTGGCCGGTGGCGGCAATGCTGCCGGCGCTGCTGCGCAATTGCTCGACGTGTGTGATGAATTTGATGGCCGGGTTCAGTTTTCGCTTGATGACTTTGACGGTTTGCGGAGCGGCGGAAAACCATTCTTGTGTCGGCGCCCACATGAGGTTCACGGCGCCGGCGACCAATCCCATGATGAGGATCAGAATAACTGTTGCGCTGAGACTGCGCGGCACATGCAGTTTGTACAGTGCCTCGACAGGGCCCGATAGGATCAGGGCACAGAGCAGTGCCAAGGCGATGGGGATGAAGGCGACGTGCGCGACATACAGGAGCAGGCCCATAGCTCCGAACGTCAGCACCTTGATGGCGGTGATTTGCTTGACGCGGAGTGGTGAAAGCTCGCTGTCCGCCAGTGGCGTTTTTTGTGTGTTCACGGTGGCAACTATCGGTTTTTGGATTGGCTGCGTGGAACATAGCTCATTAATGGTCTTCCGTGCAGCGGAATAGCCGGTTACTTGCACGGAAAACAGTATTACGCGCTACCTGTCAGCATGTTCCTGCGCCAGTTCCCGCTATGCGGGCGATAGACGAAACAGCTTTGCTCCGTGGTGGGAAACCTGTGGCACAAAGATGCCTCTCACCGTATCGATGTGTGTTCGCTGCCATAGGTCGCGCACGCGAACCGGGCCGCTCAATCCCAAATCAGCTAGCTGAATGGGTACGGTAGCGGTGTCCGACCCGGGCGCGGCATCGCGCAGATTGAACACCGCAAGATAAGTGCCCTGACCGTGCGTCGGCCGCGCTTGCCATGCTGCCAAGCCATCGGCCCTGAAGATCTCCCGATTGTCTTCACTCAACTGGTTGACGCTGAGCACCTCATCATTGGTGAGCAGTGATAAGGTGAAGTCGTCGATCTTCGTCAGATCACCCCCCATGAAGAGTGGTGATCGCGCGATCGACCAGAGAGTCACCAATGTGGTCTGTTCACCGGCAGTTAGCCGTGTCTTGCGGCGACCCATCTCCAGAACGCCGAGCGGCAGCATATCGGCGTCCGGCCAATTGCCGTCGCGGCGGTAAACGCTCCAACTCCTGAGCCGGTCGAATTGCTCCAGCAGCGACGGCCATGTATCCCAGAAATCGTCGCTGATGCGCCACATGTTGGCGATTTGCGCGACATCGGCCGCCGCCTCGAGCGGCGTCTCGCCCGGCGAGAGCGACAGGAGCATCGGGCGGCCGCAGCGATCGAGTGCGCGGCGCAGGGCGTGAATCTCCGGCTTATTACGCGAATACGGCCGGCTCATGTCGTCGCCTTTGATGAAATCGACGCCCCACGACGCATACAGCGCGAGTACCGAGTCGTAGTACTCCTGAGCGCCTCGCTTCGCCATATCGATGCCGTACATGTCGCTATTCCAAGGGCAAATATTCGCCCGATCGGCAATGTCGCCGGCGCGATAGCGCGAGCCTAAGATGGGTGTGTTTCGATTCGCTGCCTGACGCGGTACACCGCGCAGCATATGAAGGCCGAATTTCAAACCCAGGCTATGGATGTGGTCGGCGAGCGGCTTGAATCCTGCGCTCTTTGCGGCCGAGGGAAAGCGATTGGGAGCGGGAATGAGCCTTCCCCACTGATCCATCGCCAATTCCGCGTCGCGGCGGGACTGGTAGCTGTTCGCGCCCGGCTCATACCACTGGATGCCGATGGTAAAGATCGTGTACCCATGCGGCCGCATCTGTTTGGCCATGACTGCCGCATTGGCGCGCGCTGCGCTCTCATCGATTGATGGCCCGTAGCTGTCCCAGGAATTCCAGCCCATCGGTGGACTCGGCGCCAATTGAAGAAAATCCGCATTGGCATTGGCGGCGTCGTTGCCAGCGGCGGCGCCCGCTGCCTGCGCCGTCCGCAGTAGCGCGGGGCTCATTGTCATGAAAGTCAGAAGGTCGCGCCGAGAGACCATTCCCGGGCGAGTACGATTCGTCACTCCAGGTTCACCACGACGACAGACTTTGTCGCAAGCGTCAGCGATAGCGTGCCGCCGCTGAGCGTGGCATCCCTCACAGCGCCTCTAACAGCCGTTCATCGGGCTGATCGGCGCTAAAAATCCATGAAATCACATCTGGATCCAGCAAATGCCAGCGTCGTGCTTCACTAACTCGGGTACCGAACTTCGGGCGAGATTCCACCATTCCTTTGGCCGCAAGTATGCGCACCGCCTCGCGGTATGCCGTGCGCGAAACTTTCAAGCGCTCGCTGGCTTCGATTTCGCCGTCGAGAATGGACCCGGGCTGGATGCGGCCCGACACGATGCGCACGCCGAGATCGCGCGCAATCGTGCCGTGCTTGCGAAGCGCGCCGCTGCCGCCTGCGGCACCGCGGGTGCCGGCCGCTACCTTCCTAGCCAACGGAAATGCGCCGCGAAGAATTCGGGATCGAGGTCAAGAGATGCATGTGCTGCCAATTATACACGGGCACCGCGCGACGGCGCCGATCGATCCGGCTTCTAGCGCCGCTCTCTGTGTGCGGCTACGTGCGCGGTATCTGCAGCAGCGCAATCACCGCGGCACGAGCGCTCGCGGAATGCATTGGCAGGGCAAGTACATCGCCGGATCTCGCCCACTCGAGCGCATAGCGAGCGGCCTCGACTTCACTGTCGCGAATCGGCATGGTTGACTCCGGGAATCCCAGCCGCTTAAGTTCGGCGTGAATGAGGCGCGGTATCTCGCCTGGTGCGCGACCGCGCAGGTGCGCTTCGCTTTCCTTGACGACGATGAGATCGGGCCGAAACTCCACAGCGACCTGGGCCAATTTCGCGATGTCAGCGTCCTGGCGATTGCCCGCGTGGCCGAGCAGTATTCCAAGGCGGCCGGTGGCGCCGCTCAAGTGAGAAGCTACTGTCAGAAATCCGCGCAACCCGTCGGGATTGTGTGCGTAGTCAATCAATATGGTTGCCCCGCGCCTCTCGAACCGCATCATGCGCCCGGGATTGTCCAGCAAACCAGAACCAAAGCTCGCCAATACATCGGCGATCGTTGCGGGCGAGATACCGAGGCTGACCGCGGCCAATGCGGCGCCGGCCATATTGGCGGTGTTGTAAGCCGCGATGCCGCCCATGGACAAGGGCATGGCGGAAATCGGCCCGAGATCGTGGTCTGCGCCGTGATGGGTCAGGTGCAATCGCCCGTCACGCACTCCGCAAGTCGAGGCGCCGCGGCGGCCGTAACTGCGCAAGGTGTCTTGATCTGCGCCAACGGCAAACCAGCCGATCGGCGGGCAGCGCCCGAAGCGCTTCATGAGATCGACTGCCCCTGCGCGCAGCTGTGCATCGTCGGCGTTCAGCACCAACATGCCGCCATCGGGTACGACGGCAGCGACCGTCAGCTTGACCTGCGCCAAACCGTGGAGATCATCGATGCCGTATTCACCGAAATGGTCCGCGCTGACGTTGGTGACTACGGCGGTGCTGGCCTGCGATACCGCAATTCCACGGCGCAAGATGCCGCCTCGGGCGGTTTCAATGATGGCAGCTTGCGTGCGCCTGTCGCGCAACACCATCCGTGCGCCGGCCGGTCCGGAATAATCGCCTGTTGCCAGCACTTCAGCGTCGAGAAATACGCCATCCGTGCAGTTGTAGCCGGCGTGCCAGCCGTGATGCTGTGCACAGGCGGCGAGTAGGCGCACGGTGGTGGTCTTGCCATTGGATCCGGTGACGATCGCCGTTGGGATATCGTGCAGTTCCTGCCAGCGAACGGCGGCAACCTCCGGCAATTCCGGCAGCGCAAAGCTGCATCCGCCGGCACCTGATCCCAAGGTCAGCTCAGATTCGTCGACCACATGCGGCAATCCTCTCAGGTCGGCGGCTTCGAGCAATGCGCGAAGCTTGGGGTGAGATTCCAACGACGCGAGCCGCTCGAAGCGTACCAATGCGGCCGCTTCATTTAAAATTGGCTGCAGGTCCGACGGCGGCGAGTCCTCGGCGGCGTCCAATGCTGCCGCGATCAGCGCCTGCTCGAGCCCGGCCCAGTGAACCGGATCGCGTTCGCTCAATGCCGCGCACAACGCCCACTCGTTGACTTCCGTTGCCAAGAACAGCTGATCGTACGGCGCTGAGACGGCGAGCGAGGTACCGGCGGCATGCCGGCGTGCGACGGTCGGGGGCCGGCGCCAGCCCAAGCGCGCGGCGGCCCGCTCGACTCGCGCGCGCCAAGCGTCGAGCAAGGCAGCGTCCATCGGCGATGCGGTGTCGAGCACGGCACCGGTGGACGCAAAGAACAGATTGCCGCCCGTAAGGCGCCGTGAATCCTCGAAGGGCAGCGCAGGAAGAATGTTCAGTCCTCGCTCTGCGGCGCCATCCGAATTCCCCGCTCGTCGCGAATCAACCCCTCGAGGTTGAAGTCCGCAGCCGGCATTGCGGCTAGCGCGATGCCGACATCGCGCTGCGTGTCCGCGGGCCGGGTGCCGTTGTTGCCGGCGTGGACGTTGCCATTGCCGCCGGCGTTGGTACTGCCGATTGGGTGGGGGGGCGAAAAAATTGCGGGAGCGGCGACGTCAACGGCGCTCTGCACCGGCGCCGCGCCGCTAGGCTTGAACTTGGTAATCTGTTTCCAGGATCGCACCAGGGCATCGGCGAATATCAGCAACAAGTCTCCTGCCTCGCCCATGCGCAGAGCCGCTTCAATCGCGTCTTGCTCGTCGGGAATAATGGAGATCTCGGTGTCGGGCACGCCGGCGGCGCGCAGCGCCTGCGCTTGGATGCGCGGAACTTCGTCCGGCGCGCGCTCGCGCAAATTGTCGTCGCGCCGGCAAATGTAGTGATCGAAGCGGCCCGCCACGGCGTTGGCGATCGCCACGAGATCTTCGTCGCGCCGGTCACCCGGTCCCGCTAGCACGACGATGCGCCGCCCAGTGACGTCGAGGCGCTGCGCAAGATCGGCGAGCGTTCCCACCGCGTGCGCATTGTGACCGTAGTCGAACAGCACCTTGAATGGGTGCTCGTTGAACACGTTCATCCGTCCGGGCGCTTGATAGAAGGTCGAGTCGAAAGTACGCAGCCCTTGCCGGATGGCGTCGAGCTTGATGCCCAGCGAGAAGGCCATCGCCGCGGCAAACATTGCGTTCTGCACGTTGTGCGTGGCGCGGCCCTCGAGAGTGGCCGGGATAAGGTGTGTCCAAAGCAGCGGAATATGGCTGCCGCGGTCGTACAGAGTGATCATTTGTCCGTTGACGCCGGCCTCGAGCGCGCAGGCTCTGCCGCCCGCGCGGATATGCTCTCGCACCAGCGTGTGCTGAGGATTCATGGTCACATAGCAGATGTTCTTCGCTTCGGTGTAGCCCGACATCTTGAGTACCAGCGGATCGTCGGCATTGAGCACGGCGCAGTCGGTCGCAACCTCCACCACAATGCGCTTCAAGTCGCTCAGTTGCTCGAGCGTATCGATGCCCTTGAGGCCGAGATGGTCGGACTGCACGTTGAGCACGGCGCCGACGTTGACCTCTCTGACCCCCATACCTGCGCGCAGCAGGCCGCCGCGCGCGGTTTCGAGCACGGCGATGTCGATCTGCGGATCCGCCAGCACCATGCGCGCCGAGATCGGACCCGTCATGTCGCCCTGCACGGTGCGTTGGCCATCGATGTAGACGCCATCCGTGGTCGTCAATCCCGGAGTATATCCACCCATTTTTGTCAGATGCGCGAGCATGCGCGCCGTCGTAGTCTTGCCATTCGTGCCGGTGACTGCTGCGATCGGCACGCGTGAAGATGCGCCCGGCGGAAACAGCAT
>JAYTXS010000311.1:0-1820 GCA_043742845.1 Gammaproteobacteria bacterium | reverse complement strand
GCGTTGACGGGCGGATTCTTAAGGGTTATCACGGCGACCGCGCCCTGTGAAGTATAGTCAGCAAATGCCATGCACGCTCCTTTGTTGGCCCACAAGTATACTGCTTTGTTGAAACAACTCCGCTCACCATCGGCCCTCATCGCAGTCGCCTTACTGCTGATTTGGTGTGTCGGTATGTTGGGGCGTGGCTACTGGACTCCCGATGAACCACGCGAGGCCGACCTCGCCTGGCGCATGAGCTGGCAGGCGCAAAAGGCGGTGCCGTTGCTGGCGGGCGAGGCCTTTTGCGAAAAGCCGCCGCTGACTTACTGGCTCGCCGCTGTCCCTATCAAGCTGTTCGGCGCCCAAGGCTGGGCCGCGCGATTGCCCAATTTGCTGTATGCCGCGATCACCGCGCTCGGCGTCGGCCTGCTGGCTCGGCGCAGCGCAGGAAGCGTCGCAGGAATCGTGGCCGCTGCCGCCGTGGGCACTTTTCTGCTGTCTTACCAGGTCGCCATCTGGCTAGCGACCGATGCGCCGCTGCTCGCCGCCGTTTCCATCGCAATGTTGGGCACTTACCGCGGTTTCTATGCGACTAGCACTCGTGAACGCCTGCACGGCTACTTGATAATGCACGCCGCATTGGGTGTGGGCTTCCTGTGCAAGAGCGCGGTCGTGTGGATGGTGCCGTCCATGGCCTTAGTCGCACTCGTCATTTGGGAGAAGCGTTGGCGCGAACTATGGCGTTGGGAGTTGTACGTAGGCGTGGCGCTGCAGGCTGCGATTATCTTCAGCTGGATCTGGTTCGTATACATAGGAACGGACGGGCCGGCCCACCTGAAGGTTTTCTTTTGGAACAATCTGGTCGGCCGCTTTACTCGAGTGGACGCTCCGAACGACTTGCAATATGCGTCGGCTCACCGCAACTCACCCGGCAAGTACCTCGTTGAGCTGCCGTTGTACCTCGCCCCATGGACTTTATTGGTGATGGCCGCCGCGCGGCGCGCGTGGCAGCAGCGTAGAACGCCGCTCGACGCCTACCGCCCGGTGCGGTTCGCGCTAGCTGCGTCGTTGCCGCCGCTGGCCCTCCTCTCGGTGGCGGCGACCGCCCGCAATGTGTATTTCGCCCCGGCACTTCCGGGCGTAGCGCTACTGCTTGGTTGGTGGGCGCGAGAGAGCCTGAAAAATCCCAGCCGATGGGATATTCGCGCGCTGCGTGCAACGTCCGCCATGTTGCTGCTGGGCGTCATGATCTTCATTGCAGCATTGGGCTTGAGTGCCGCCGATAGCTGGAACACGATGAACGGGCGCGCGGGCTTCATCTTCATTTCCGCACTGGGTTTGGGCGCCGCCGCGGCGCTGTCAGTGCGCGCCTGGACGCAGGCCGGCGATCGACCGCTGCTGGCGCAATGCTCACTGTTCCTGGCTTATTGCGCGTTGCTCGCAGGGCCGGCGTCGCAGGTGTACTCCCGTGTCGATGAATGGCAGGACTTGGCGTCGATCGCTCACGCCATCGAGCGCGACGCGGGGAGCAAGCCCCTTATTCTATTCGCACCGGATGAAACCACCCGGGCAATCATCGACATGTATGCGAGGACTCGTGTGGAACTGGTACCGGGGCCGATCGACGCGGCCGGCATCACGCGACTTAAAGTTGCGGCAGCCGCCGTGCCGGGAAGTCTCATCTTGGTGCAGTTGCCCGGCCGCACGCCGTGGCAGGGAAGCGTCACCGCACCGGACGTTGCGTCAGCGCTGTCGTGGCTGCCTGCAGCCAGCATCCGTCCGGTGCAGTCGTACTTCCTGCCTCATGGCCGTCGCTACGCATTGCTGGAATTGGCGCC
>JAYTXS010000310.1:0-2272 GCA_043742845.1 Gammaproteobacteria bacterium | reverse complement strand
TCGGCGCGTGTCCATCGGCACCGAACAGGCCGCCGAGAAATTCGCGCACGACGGCAACTGGGCAGCGACTTTCCATTACGAAATCAGGCAGTCCGGGCTCCTGATCAATGCGCCGACCAGCTCGGATGCCGGGCAGTGAGAGGATGGCGGTGCTTAGCTCGCGTGGCAGTGCAATCGACCACTTGCGCTCATCGTAGGCGCTGGCCCGTGGACGTTTGCCAGTGAGTAGTTCGATATCGCTCAGCACCGCCTCCCGGTCGAGTGCCTGACCGACATTCATGCGGGCCTGGCCATAACGGCTGATCGAACCGTCGCTCAGCAGGTGTCCAACCAGTCGTGCAAAGGCCAGCGTGCACTGTCGCTCCGGCTCAGTGTCCATCGATAACATGCGCTCGCCAGCGGACAATCGGTAGTCGCGCTCGTCCAGGCCGGGTTGATCGAGAGGCGCCTCAAGAGCAGTTACGACGCGGGTTTCACCGAGCGCGAGCTCATCCGCGCGTATCCAGCGTCCGTCAGCACATAGAATTTGGTGATCCGGAGTGCACACCAGCCTGCGCCCGTCCTGAAGTACCAACGTGATGCACTCACGCTCGCCCTGGATGATCATTTCGCGCTGTACGGCCCGCACCAGGCGGCCCTCGCCGTCGGGCGCGTAGACCATCGAGCCGCCCGCTTCGGGCAGCTGTTCGATCGCGCGCGCGGTGCCGTTTGCCAGCAGGACAGGCGTGCCAGCCGCGATGCACGTAGTACAGCCGTAGCCCACGGTATAGAACCCGAGCGCTTCCAAATCTTGCAGCAGGCCTGCCTTAGTCAAATAGTCCGTGACGACTCGCGAGCCGGGCGCCAGCGAGGTCTTTACCCAGGGCTTGGACTTGAGGCCGCGCGCATGCGCATTGCGCGCCAGCAGGCCGGCGGCGATCAGCACTGCGGGGTTCGAGGTATTGGTGCAGCTGGTGATGGCGGCGATCAGCACCGCGCCATCCTTTACCTCGAAGGTCTTGGCATCCACCGTAGCGGGCGCCGTGCCTTTGGCTCGAGGATTTTTCTCGGTACGCTCCGCCGCCATTTTCTTCACGGCGCCTTCATACACGTTCTTGGCGTTGTGCAGGGGCACGCGATCTTGCGGCCGCTTGGGTCCGGCGAGAGAGGGCTCTACCGTGGACAGATCGAGCTCGACCACGTCGGTGTAATCGGCGGCCGGTGCGCCGTTGATCCGCCACAGGCCTTGAGCCTTGGCGTAGGCCTCGACCAGGGCGATCTGTTCCGGCGCACGGCCGGTGAGTTCCAGGTAGCGAATGGTCTCCTCGTCGATGGGGAAGATCGCGCACGTCGAGCCGAATTCCGGCGACATGTTGGCGATGGTGGCGCGGTCGGCGAGCGGCAGGCCTTTGAGGCCGTCGCCGAAGAACTCCACGAACTTGTCCACCACGCCTTTCTTGCGCAGCATCTCGGTCACGGTGAGCACGAGGTCGGTAGCAGTGGTGCCGGCGGGAAGCGCGCCCGTCAGCTTGAAGCCGATGACTTGCGGGATCAGCATGGTGACGGGCTGTCCCAACATGGCGGCTTCGGCTTCGATGCCGCCCACCCCCCAACCCAGGACTCCCAGAGCATTGACCATGGTGGTGTGGGAATCGGTGCCCACCAAGGTATCGGGGTAGGCAAGGTTCTTGCCGGATGCGTCATCGGAGAAAACTACCCGTGCCAGGCGTTCGATGTTGACCTGATGGACGATACCCGTGTTGGGCGGCACCACTTTGAAGTTGCTGAATGCCGATTGCCCCCAACGCAGGAACATGTAGCGCTCGCCATTGCGGCCGAACTCGATTTCGTTGTTGTGCTTGAGCGAGTCGGCGGCGCCGTACTCATCGACCTGCACCGAGTGATCGATGACCAATTCGGCAGGGGCGAGCGGGTTGACCCGCTGCGGATCGCCGCCCAAGCGCACGATGGCCTCGCGCATGGCGGCGAGGTCGACGATGCAGGGAACGCCGGTGAAGTCCTGCATGATGACTCGTGCCGGCGTGAAGGCGATTTCGTGATTGGGAGCCGCTTTAGGGTCCCATTTCAGTAGGGCCTCGATGTCACTCTGGGTGACATTGACGCCGTCTTCAAAACGCAAGAGGTTTTCCAGCAGAATCTTCAGGGAAAAGGGCAGACGGTCAACATTGAGCGATTTTAGCGCATTAAGGCTCAGGATCTCGTACTGCAGCGCGCCCACTTTGAGCGCCGTTCTTGCCTTAAAACTATCGGTCATGATCCCTCCACGGAAAAT
>JAYTXS010000309.1:0-4183 GCA_043742845.1 Gammaproteobacteria bacterium | reverse complement strand
ATTGCGCCCCCTCCTCGGAGCGTGCAATGAACCCGTGGCAAGCTACATTTTTCGGTTTGAAGCAGATCCCGCGTGAGCTGACCGCCTTTGAGATCGAGGCGTTCTTCACGTTCACGGCAACCGAGCGGCAGGTCATCGAGCAACGACGGCGACCTGCCCTGAAGCTGGGGTTGGCATTGCAGATCGGCTTTTTGCGCATGAGTGGCCGTGTCCTCGATGCCGTGCGCATTGTGCCCGCCGTCTTGTGGCGCCATCTGGGTGAGCAGTTCAACGTGGCGGCACCGGATTTGGCCTCGCTGCGCGCCATGTACGGCCGCGGCAATACCCTGTTCGAACACCAGCAGCTGGCCTGTGAGGTGCTGGATTTCCACTGGCTGAGCGAGGCGCAACGACGCGCACTGTCGTGGGCCTTACGGCTGGAACTGGCGCGCACCCGCGATCGGCAACAGCTGCTGATCTTCGCCCGACGTTGGCTGTACGAGCATCGGCTGCTCATCATGCATGAGCGATCCATCCGCTCGACGATTGTGAAGGCTCGGCAGCAATATGAAGTCACGCTCGCCAAAGGCATCCACGCAGCGATGGATGATGAACGGCTCGAACGTTGGGACAAAGCGCTGGTGACTGTGCGTGATTCAGGAGTGACGCTGCAGAGCTGGGTGTAGGCACCACCGGCCAAACACTCGACGCGTCAGATCGAGGAACTGCTAAAAGGGATCGCAACGCTGTATAAACTCGGTATCCACCGACACTTTGCCGAGGTACCCGATGACTTGCTGCGCCGCTATGCGCGGCGGCTGGCGAACTGACCGCCCTCGATTGTAGCGCGGATCAAAGAGCCGCTGCGTACCCTCGAGAGCGCCTATTTTCTGCGCTATTGTTTGCTGATAGGTTCCGATCGCCTGCGGCTGATGGTGCGCCGACGGGCCGCCGATCTGTGGCGCCACGCGAGCACGGATGCCAATCGCGTATTGATTCACTGGGCTGACTTGTATGGGGAACTGCTGACCTCGGTGGCGACGCTGACAAGCGACACCAGGGTTGCCGATAGTGAGGTTCGTGTTCGGCTATGATCGCTGGTGGCGCAGCATCAGCAACGCAAACCGCCGACGCCCGCACAGTTGGTGCGCGATCACCTGACGCTTAAGATTCGTCCCGTGCGCTCGCTGCTGTCAGCGCTGAAGGCTCTGCCATGAAAAGCGACTCCAGTATGAGGTAGGTGTCGAGATCGGACGCTTGCTGCGGACGATATTTTCGGCCGACTACTTCCTCAAGCCGGCATTCCGACGTGAGCTACTGCGAGTGCTCAATCGTGGCGAAGCGACCAACGCTCTGAAGCTCCTGATCTACACCGGCCGCGTCGCCAATTATCAGGCCAAGAGCGAGGATGAAATGGAGGCTGTCGCCGATGCGTTGAGCTTGCTCGCTAATATTGTCATGGCGTGGAACACGGCGAAAATGCAATCGATCTTCGATCGCTGGGGGAAGCGCCGAAACGGAGCGATACCGCCGGAATTGATCGCACAATGCGCCCCGACGCGCACCGAGGGCCTGAACAGGAGGGGCATTTTCCGCTTTCCGATCGGACTCTATCTTGAGCAATTGCTGCCGTCCTGGGTCAGCCCGAAAACCCAATTTTTGGAACCTTAAATCCGCGCCGGCGGTGCTGGAAAAGATATGTTTTGTGAGACACCTGAACGACCCTGAGAATCAACTGGTTACAGCGGGAAGCTCGAAAATACACGGGAAATAGGGGGGGTGTTTTTACCGGGAGTTATTGCGTGCGCCGTGCAAAGGCACGGTCTTCCAGTGGGTGCGAATCCCACCCGGCGCCTGTCGCTCCAGCCAGAAGCAATCGGAGCAGCCGTGGAGGTAACGAATCGGCTGAAGCCTTCGGTGCTCCTCTATGCCGCAGAACTGGTGAGTAGGCTAAATCCGGCGCTTGGAGGCTGGGCAAACTACTTTTATTTGGGCTCAGTCACCGAGACATACCGGTTCGTCGACGCCTACACCAATTAGCGGCTGCGCCGATGGCTCTGCATTAAGCACAAGCATCCGGGCACGGGGCTGACACGATACCCCGACGAGTACCTGTATGAAATGCTAGGACACATCCGATCGCCGTTGTTGCCGCAGCGCTTTCCGTGGGCGACCGCATGATGTCTTGTCCGAGAGCCGAGTGGGAGAAATACGCCCGCTCGGTCCGATAAGCGGGATGTGGAGACGGGGTTATGGTTCGTCAATTGAGACACCGCCAGACGAAAGGAGCGGCTACAGCTGCGATGAACCTACTGCCACCGCGCCACATCTCGACTTCACAGCAAAATCAAGTGCACCTCGCGTTTGGCGGAGGGCAGCATCACTACCGACTCGTTGCTCGCCTATTCAGCCGTGTGCGGTACGGGTTTGGATACGGTGCCCTATCCTGGTGACCTCAGCGAGGAGCAGCTTGCGCGCATCTTCGAGGACGTTGCCTCGCTCGCATTCAAATGGCACAAGCCGCTATCTGCGCAACCGCTGCCCGTGAAGGGAAAGAAATCCGGACAAATGACCGAGTTCTCCAGTCAGTACCTGTTTAATATCCAGCTTCATGCCTTGCCATAGCGCTCAGACACGTTTTTTAAGGCAGCGGTTTCCGACAGAGTTGCGGAGAATCGGGCGGATTTCCATACGAACAATGGGTATGAGCTCCACGGGTAGAGACACTATGAGGAACACGACATTGAAGACCTACAAGGGCTTTCCGCACGGTATGTGTACGCACACGAGCCGACACGATCGACGCTGACCTCTTGGCGATCATCAAGTCGTAACTTTACACTCCCGGGACGATTCGTAGGTCGCGAACGACGCCGCCTTCCAATGCTGCGAGTGCGGCTTGATAGGCAGGACTTTCGTGGGCTGCGATCGCCTTCTCGATGGAGTCGAATTCAATCAGCACGGTGCGCTCCATCAGCCCAGCTTCGTACGCCTTGGCGGCTGCGGCTCTAGCCAGAAAGCGCCCGCCGCCGGCTTCGATCGATGGCCCCGCCAGCTTCGCGTAGGCGGCGAGCTTGTTAGGGTCGATTATTTCGTGATAGCAGGTGATCCAATACGCTTTTGCCATGATGAGGTTCTCTTTTCCGCTGGATTCATCAATGTTGCGACAAATATGCGCCGAGCGCAAAAATGACGAAAAAGCGACGGTAAGTCATAATCCGAGGGCATCCATGACTCGGAAGGCGAATACCGATGGCGCAAGAAACCAGGGCGTGGCGCGATAGTAAGGCCGCGACGGGAACGATAGGCCGTCGAGGGCGGTGCGCCCCTGCGGGAGGCCCAGCATTTGTTGCCCGATGCGGGTGCCGAAATACGGTGCAAGCGGCACGCCCTGGCCGCAATAGCCCATGCAGTAGTGGATGCCGTCATGCTGACCCAGATGCGGCAAGGCATCGAATGTGTACGCAACCCAGCCTAACCAAGCATGACTCACGCGGGCTAATTTCAATTGTGGAAATATCTGGAGCATCATCTCCCGCAGACGCGGCACGCACGCAACAGGATCCGTTTCGGCCAATGCGGCACGGCCGCCGAACACGATGCGCTCGCCATCCGCGGACGGCCGGAAGTAGACTATTATTCGCCGCGAATCGACGATGTTTCGCCCATGTGGAATCAGTTCGCGGACCCGATCGGTACCCAGCGGTTCGGTGGCGATCTGATAGCTGCCGATCGGAATGATTCGCCGCCGATGCCATGGCGACAGAGGACCCGAATAACCATTGGTTGCCAGCAGTACCTGCCGCGCTCGAATGATTCCGCGCGAGGTGAGTACCTCAAACCCATTGCCGGCTGATTTGATGGCGGTGACCGCACAGTGATCCATGACGGACGTCCCGCTTTGCAGCGCACGCCTCAGCAACGTCAGCAGCAGACGAGTGGGATCGACTGAAGCATCATCGTGGTACACACAGCCGCCGTGATAAAAATCGCTGGCAATTTCCTGGCGCTGATCCGATTTAGAAATGACACTAATCCGCTGTTCCAATCCATGTGGTTGGCTGAGCACGTATCGCGCCATTTTCTCGAAGTGCCGCGGCGTGTGGGCTCCGTAGAAACAGCCGAACTCGCGCCAATCGCAATCGCCCTCTTGCTTGGCCAAGGAACGCAGGTACTCGACAGCATTGAATCCTTCCCGGCAAAT
>JAYTXS010000308.1:0-3336 GCA_043742845.1 Gammaproteobacteria bacterium | reverse complement strand
CAGGACAATCCAAACGGCAAGCTGCTGACCTACGACATCAGCCAATTCGTCAATGCCGCGCATCCGCTGCCGTCCCCCTGCAAGATCCGCGTCCGCGGCATGGCGCCGGGCGTGTCGCTGGTGGGGCTCAAGGTGTTTTCACAATTGGGTTATACGACCACGTCGGCCTTTGTGCAGGCCATCGAGTATGCGGTGGCACACGACGACGTCGATGTCATCAACGAGTCGTTCGGCGGCAATGTCAATCCCGATACGGCCAACGATCCGACCTCGCTCGCCAATGCGGCTGCCGTCGCCGCCGGGGTCACGGTCACGGTGAGCACCGGCGACGCGGGCTCAGCCGGTACCTTGGGTTCGCCGTCCACCGATCCGTATGTGATTGCCGTGGGTGCCAGCACGCAATTTCGCGAGTACGCGCAGGCCATGGAGGGGGCGCAGCCGCTCGCCAAAGGCTTCTTGAGCGACAACATCTCGTCGCTGAGTTCCGGCGGCTTCTCGGAATCGTCGGCGCGCACGGTGGATGTGGTCGCGCCCGGCGATCTCGGATGGGCGCTCTGTTCGACGAATCCGTCGCTGTACGTCGACTGCGTCAGCTACGCATCGACCGCGACACCGGTGGAGGTTTTCGGGGGCACCAGCGAATCCTCGCCTCTCACCGCCGGCGAGGCCGCGCTAGTCATTCAGGCCTATCGCAGCACGCATGGCGGAGCGAGTCCGTCGCCCGCCACCGTCAAGCGGATTATCATGAGCACGGCCACCGATTTGGGGGCGCCATCGAGCGAGCAGGGCGCCGGGCTCATCAATTCTTTGGGCGCCGTGAAGTTGGCCCTGTCCATCCACGATTCTCATGGAAGCCCGGCATCGCGCGGCGAGGAATTTATCATCGACTCGAATTCGGTCAACATCACGGATGCGCCGAACACCCACGAGTTTCATGCCTTCAAGATCACCAATACGGGAACGACCACGCGGCACCTATCGGCGGCGCTCCAAACCCTGGGCGCACCGATCGCCGGCGCGACCACCACTGTGGAACTGAATCCGGCCAGCGATCCCTTCTTCGTGGATGCCGTCGGGTTGGGGCGTTCCTACGTCACCTCCAAGTTCACCGTGCCGGCGGGCGCGGCCTACTTGAATGCGGCGATCGCGTGGCAGACGACCACCAACGCCTTGTCGCGCATCGCGTTGCTGGATCCGTCGGGCCGACAGGTGGCCTACAGCCTGCCGCAGGGTTCGGGCAACGGCTATGGCCGCGTCGATGTGGTCAAGCCCGCCGCGGGCTCGTGGACCGCGGTGATTTTCACCCGAGATTCCACCGCCACCGGCTACACCGGACCCGTGCAATTCACGTGGGCGGCAGAACAGTACGCGACGTTGGGCGCCGTGAATCCCGCCTCGTTCGACCTTGCCCCCGGGGCGACCCAGTCGGTCACGGCGAATTTCTTCATGCCTGCGACGCCGGGCGATTTGGCGGCGGGTATCCGCTTCACCGAGTCCGCGACGGACGGCAGCTTCACGCTGCCGGAGATTCCAGTGACGCTGCGCACTCTCGTCGCTTTGGGACCCACCGGCGGCGCCTTCTCGGGAACTTTGACGGGCGGCAACGGACGCGCCGGCGCGGGTCCGACGCAGACTTTCGAGTTCGATGTGCCCGCCGGCGTCAGCAATCTGAGCCTGGCGCTGGAAGCCGCCGACAGCGGCTACCTGCTGGAAGGCGTGCTGGTCGATCCGAACGGCATGGAGCTGAGTCTCGCTCCGAATCTGGACCCGGTCGGCAATTCCCAGTACGGATTGCAGCTCTACCACTACAATCCGCAACCCGGACGATGGACCTTCATATTCGTGCAGAACTTCTTCTCATCGGGCAACCAGACGTCCCTGCCCTACACGGCTCGGATCGGGTTCAACACCGCGTTGATAACCGCCTCGGGTTTGCCGAACAGTCCTAAGGCGATGCTCTCGGCCAGCGGCGGTCCGGTCACTGCGACCGTGACCATCGTGAACACCGGAGCGGTGACAGAGGCGTACTTCGCCGACGCGCGACTGACCAAACTGGGTTCTTATACGTTGCCGCAGCAGGCCGGATGCGCGACCGTGGCGACGCTGCCCGGGACTTGCGAATTTTTCCAGGTGCCGACGCAAACCACCAACATCCAGTTCGTGGCGAAATCCACGGTGCCGATCCAGATGGATGCTTTCAATTTTGTCGGCGTGCTCGATGCGGTCACGGGATCACCGGATATCTTCGCCAGGAATATCTCCGCCAATGTCGCAAAAGCCGTGCTGTCCGAACCGGAGGTGCCGTACGGGCTCTGGGAGGTCGCGCCCGCGCTGGTCGGACCCTACGGACCGGCGGGGGCTCCCGCAGAAACCGTGACGGCGACCGCGGTTGCGCTGACTCGGCAGTGGGATGCGGCGGTTTCGGCCGACAGCGGCGACATCTGGGCCGACTACGCCTTGGGTACCACGACATTCGCGCCCCTGGTGCTGGCATCGGGCCAACCCGGCCAGATCACGCTGACCATCACGCCCGCTGCCAGTCAGGTCGGCAAGACCGTTAGCGGCTATGTCTATATCGACACCTTCAATCCCGTGGTGCATACCGGCGACGAGGTGGTGGCGATACCCTACAGTTACACTGTCGCGCCGTAGCCGCGTAGGGCGGGGGCCAGGCATCTCAGCGCGAGTATCGACCCGCGCTGAGATGTCGTCTCGGGCTCTGTCGCTACGCGCTGTGGCTCAGCGGCCCCGCCCGGGCGCCGCTGATGGTCCGGCCGAGTAGCGGCGGCTGGCAGGCAGAAGCAGCGCGATAATTGGCGACAGGTGATCAGGAAGCCACGATGGATGTCTCAAAGCCGCCGGCCGATTTTCGCTACCGGTACTCGCACCTCGCCCGGCGTTGAATCCTGAGGGACCGCCTGCTGGGCCGGCGATTGCTCGGAACCGCAGGTGTCGCAACCGCCGCACGCGCCCTGCGCCTTGCCTGCCGATGCGGCGCCGAGCTTTTCGGAAATTCGCCGCAGACCAAAGACGGCGGGTGCGCGGGCAAACAATTTGCTCAATCCCGCGAGCAAACGCTGCCGTAGGCCGCGCGGTCCGAGCTTCATCACGGCGTATCCCGCGCTGGTCAGCAACGCAAGACCCACCAAACTATTGTCGAGAACGTTGTTCATCGGACTTCGTTCTCCATCAGCTCGACAGCGCCGTAGCGATACGAAAAGTAATCCACGAACCGGCGTACGCCAGTGCAAACATATACGTCGCCATGATGATCGGGTAGCGCCAAGAATTGGTCTCGCGTTTTACGGTAGCAAGGGTCGACAGACATTGGGGCGC
>JAYTXS010000307.1:0-2194 GCA_043742845.1 Gammaproteobacteria bacterium | reverse complement strand
TTTGCCGTGCCTAACGACCGGATCATCGAGTTCATCGACGTGGTGCACGGGCCGCAGCGCTTCGTGTCGAGCGACATCGGCGACTTCATCATCCGGCGTGACGACGGCACTTCGGCATTCTTTTTCTGCAATGCAGTCGACGATTCCGCGATGGGAGTCACGCAGGTGCTGCGCGGCGACGATCATCTGACCAATACGCCGCGCCAGCTCATGGCGCTGGATGCGCTGGGATTGCGCCGCCCGGGCTATGGACATGTGGGATTGTTGGTGGGGGCGGACGGTGCGCCGCTGTCGAAACGCCATGGCAGTACTAGTGTGCAGGAGTTTCGCGAGCGCGGCTTTCTCCCTGCCGCCATCCTCAATCACCTGCTGCGCCTTGGGCACACGAGTGATGTGGATGGCTGGTTGAACGTAGCGGACATGCCCGCGCACTTTCGCCCGGAGCATCTGGGCCGTGCGCCGGCGCGCTTCGATGAGTCACAACTGATGCACTGGCAGAAGGAGACTCTCGAACGCATGTCGGCGCAACAAATCAGCCTCTGGCTGGGGTCGGGCGATTCGCCCGATTTCGTCGAATTGGTGCGCCACAACGTGGTGCTGCCCGCCGACGCGGCGCTGTGGCGTGCAGTCGTGTGCGGCGATTTGCCGCCGCTGGGGAAGGACGAGCAGGGCATCATTGCAGCGGCGGGACCTGCATTTTTCGCTGCAGCCGCCGATGCCCTCGATCAATCAAGCTTGGACCTCAAGCAACTGACGACGATATTGAAGGAGCGCACCGGACGCAAGGGGGCGGAGCTGTTCATGCCGCTGCGCGCGGCATTGACCGGCCAGATACACGGGCCGGAACTCGCGCCCCTGCTCAAGCTCATGTCGCCGGCGATGGCGCGTCACCGTTTGAAGTCCCATGCTCAAAATTCATAATTCACTGACGGGCGAGAAGCAAGAGTTCAAGCCGCTGCGGCCGAACGAAGTGCGCATGTATGTCTGCGGCATGACGAACTACGATTACATTCACGTTGGGCATGCGCGCATGCTGACGGTATTCGACCTGATCCAACGCTATCTGCGATCGCTGGGCTACCAGCTCACCTATGTGCGCAATGTAACGGACATAGACGATAAAATCATCGAGCGCGCGGCTGCCAACGGCGAGGATTGGGCCGAGTTGGCGCGGCGCTTCACGACGGCCATGCATGAAGACTGCGCGACTCTCGGGCTGCAGCCGCCGGACTTCGAGCCGCGCGCTACGGAGTACATCGATCAGATTATCGCGATGACCCAAATTTTGATCGACAAAGGCTATGCCTATGTCGCACGCGACGGCGATGTCATGTATTCGGTCCGCAAGTTCGCGCCTTACGGCCGGCTGTCCGGCAAGAAGATCGACGATTTGCGGTCCGGCTCACGAGTGCAGGTGGATGATGCCAAGTTGGACCCCCTGGATTTCGTGCTCTGGAAGCGCGCCAAACCGGGCGAGCCTTTCTGGGCTTCGCCCTGGGGCAACGGCCGTCCCGGCTGGCACATCGAATGCTCAGCCATGTCGACCAGTCTGCTCGGCGGCTACTTCGATCTGCATGGCGGCGGCGAGGATCTGAAATTTCCGCACCACGAGAATGAAATCGCGCAGTCCTGCGCAGCCTGCGATACGCCATTCGTGCACGTTTGGATGCACAACGGTTTCGTACGGGTGAACGATGAGAAAATGTCGAAATCACTTGGCAACTTTTTCACCGTGCGCGAGGTATTGAAGACGCTGCGCGACCCCGAAGTGCTGCGTTTCTTTTTGTTGAGCAGCCATTATCGAGGACCCATCAATTACTCGCGTGTACAACTGGCGCAGGCCGACGAGACTTTGCTGGGGCTTTATCGTGCACTCAAGGACAGCGTCGGACAGGGACCGGTCGATGTAGAGAAGCTAGACATATTCCGGGCCGCCATGGACGATGATTTCAATACGCCCGAGGCACTCGCCGCCATGCAGGGAGTTGCCCGAGAACTGAATCAAGCGAAGGCAGCGCAGGATGCAAACAAGTGCGCCGCTGCTTCTGCGACGCTGCGCGCGATGGGCGCCATTCTCGGGGTGTTGCAGCAAGATCCGGACGTGTATTTAAAGCGCAGCGTGGGATTAAAGACTATGCCGGACGCCGACATCGAGGCGTTGCTCGCAGCGAGGAGGGCGGCGCGTGCGGCCAAG
>JAYTXS010000306.1:0-5244 GCA_043742845.1 Gammaproteobacteria bacterium | reverse complement strand
CTTCAGATTACCATAACTGAAGTGGTAGTTGACCGGCGTTATGTCATCCACCCCTAGGAATTGCACCTTATTCCCGGTCTGGAACACATTGCCGAGATCGTAGAACCAGCTCACACGGGCCGCGCTGCGCCACTTATCGGGCACCGGGAAGATCAACTCCAGCCGATTGACCACGCGGAAGTTTCCGCCGTAGGGGTTGCCGACTCCGATATTGTCCCGTGGCCCCAAGCGGCTCTCGCGATAGCCGCGCACGCTGTCCGGGCCGCCTGCGAAATAGTTCAGGTAGGGCGGCAATGCCGTGGTGCGGCCGAGCGCGGATGCGTAGTCGACCTGCGCGTTCAAGGACAACAGCCATTTTCTCCACAGGGGGATGTACTGCAGGAATTGGAAGTTGGTCGCGAAGTAGCGCACATCGCTAGGCGGTACGGCGTAGCGGCCCGAAATGCTCAAGTGCAGACCGCGATCGGCGAACAGGGCGCGATTGCGCGCGTCGTAATTCCAGCCGGCCGTGAGTTCGTAGTTGTAGAAGTTGGTGCCGTACACGGTGTACGGACTGTCCAAGGAATTCACCACCCCGTCGCCGTTGGTATCCTCCAACTGGCGCTGAAAAGTGTTGCCGTTCTGCTTGACCCAGTCGACCGCCTGCAGCGCGCTGTAACCTTGCGATACGACCAAGGTGTTCTTGTTGGCCGAGACGCCCGCTTGCAGGTACTGGTATTCGGTGATGGGATAGGACCACTGCATCGCGCCGGTGATCTGCTTGGTCGAGAACGCCGATGACGCGGCGACGAACTGCGTGATGTCCCGGTAGGTCAGGGAGGCGGTGCGCGCCACGCCGTCGATAGTGGTATACGGATCGGTATGCGAGAACACATAGCTCTTGCTGTACTTGCCGGCATTGATCTCGAGGGCGATGCGATCGCCCGTACCCATGAAATTGCTGTGCACGAAGTTGCCGTTCAAGCTGAATTTCTGGGATTCGGAGTAGCCGATGCCGCCGCCGAATTGCCCCGGCAGACCTTCCTTGATGTTGTAATCCACATCGACGAGATCCGCGCTGCCTGAAACCGGCTTGTTCTCGAACTCCACCTTCTCTACATACGGCAGTCGCTGCAAACGCTCCTTGGAGCGCTCGATCGCCGAATTCGACAGCCACCCGCCCTCGAGCTGGCGCATCTCGCGGCGCAACGTCTCGTCGTTGATCGCCGTGGTGTTGACGAAATTGATGTGCCGCACGTACACACGATTGCCCGGCTCGATGAAGAACGTCAGCGACACGGTCTTCTTGTCGTTGTCCGGCGTGGGCACGGGATCGATCTTGGCGAACGCGTAGCCGTCGGCGCCCAGGCGATAGCTCATCAATTCCTGGGAGGTCGTGACTGCTTTGCGTGAGAAAGTGTCGCCGGGGTGGATCACCAGCAGCTTTCGCAGCTGCTCCTCGGGCACGACCATCGTGCCGGCGAGCTTGATCTCCGAGACCTTGAACACATCGCCTTCGTTGACGTTGACCGTGATGTACATGTCGTCTTTTTCCGGAGCGATGGCGACCTGGGTCGACTCGATCTGGAAATTGGCGTAGCCGCGGTCCATGTAGTAAGAGCGCAATTTTTCCAAGTCGCCGGTCAGCGACTCGCGCGAGTAGCGATCGTCCTGCTTGTACCAGGACAGCCAATTCGGAGTTTTCAATTCGAACGTGCCGAGCACGTCCTTTTCCTTGAACTTGGTATTGCCGACCAGATTGATCTGTTCGATCTTGGCGCGCTTGCCTTCCTTGATATCGACGATAATATCGACCTTGTTGCCGGGCAGCTCCGTGATCTTGGTATCGACGCGCACGGCATACTTGCCGCGGCTGAAGTATTGGTCGGTGAGATACTGCTTCACCTCATCGAGCACCGAGCGGTCGAAGGTCTTGCCGGCTGCAAGTCCCACGTTACGCAGACTCTTCTGCAAATCCTCGGTCTTGATGTCCTTATTGCCTTTCAATTCGAATTTGGCGATGGACGGACGTTCCACCACCACCACCAGCAAGGTATTGCCATCCCGGCGCAGTTCCACGTCGCGGAAGAACCCGGTCGCGTACAACGCGCGCATAGCCTCGCCGATGCGCTGGCCGTCGAGGTGATCGCCGATGTTCACCGGCAGGTAATTGAATACCGTGCCTTCGGAAATGCGTTGCAAGCCCTCGATACGAATGTCGCCGACGGTGAAGGTCTCCGTCGCCGATTGCGCGTGCACGGCCGAACCCAAGGGCTGGATGGCAAGCGCCACCAGGCAAGCCAAACGCAAATCAAGCCGCACGCGACAACGACCGATTGCAAATTCGATTGATCATGATTTCCCGTTAATTCAAATGTCTTGATATATCGTTATAAAACGCCAGGCTCATCAACACCACCAAGAGCGCAATCCCGACCTGCTGCCCAAAGAGCTGGGCACGTTCGGACAGCGGCGTCCCTTTGACCGCCTCCACCACCTGGTATACCACCTGCCCGCCGTCCAACAGCGGCACCGGCATCAAATTGAGCACACCCAAGCTGACGCTGATGATGGCGAGAAACGCCAAGAACGCCGTCAGCCCCAAGGAGGCGCTGATTCCCGCAAATTCCGCGATGCTGATCGGACCGCTGATGTTCTTGGCGGAGACTTGTCCCGTCACGATCCGCCATAGCATCTGCACCGTGAGGAAGGACATTTCCCAGGTCTTCGACGCGCCGCTAATGCAGGCATCAATCGGACCCAGACGATGCGTCTGCACCAACCCCGGCGGCCACGCCCGCTGCCCTTCTTGCAACGAAATACCCAGCCGACCGATGCTCCTGCCCTGCTCCAGCACGCTCGGCACCGCCGCCACGATACGCAATCGCTGGCCCGCGCGCTCGACTTCGATGGAAATGTCGCGGCCGGGCGCGCCGTTTACCACGCCGATGAACTCGCTGCTGTTCACCATCGGCTGCCCGTCCACGGCCAACACCCGATCGCCGGCGCGCAATCCGGCGCGCGCGCCCGCACTGTCAACGGGCGCCTCATGGATCAACGTATCGGCATTCCAGGTTGCCAGGTCAAAGCCAAGGCCCGGCAGCAATCTGCCCGGCTCGGTCATGGCGCGCCGGTCCTGATCGACCCGCAAGGTCAGCGAGCGTTCGCCGCCGTCGCGGTGCACGCGTAACCGCAGCACTCCGTCGTCGGTGAATTGGCGAATCAGCGCGATCTGCAGTTCCTCAGTGTCCTCGACGCTGCGATCACCGACGCGCACGATCCGATCGCCGCGCTGTAATCCGGCCGCGGCGGCCGGGCTGTCGAGGCGCACCTGCCCGACCACCGGCTTGACGATTTCCGTTCCGACCATCGCCAAAATCGCATACAGCAGCGCCGCGAACAGCAGATTCATGGCGGGGCCCGCCAGCAGTACGGCGATCCGATGCAGCACGGGCCGGCGGGTAAAGGAGCGGTGCAGTTCCGCTGCACTCACCTCTCCCTCGCGCTCATCCAGTAATTTGACGTAGCCGCCCAAGGGGATGGCGGCGATGCAGTACTCGGTGCGGTCGGCGTCTTTACCGACCCGCATGATGAGCGGCTTGCCGAAACCGATGCTGAAGCGCAGAACTTTGAAACCGAGTCGCTTGGCGACCCAGTAATGCCCGAATTCGTGAACCGCCACCAGGATCCCGATCGCAACCAAAAAGGCGGCGACTATGACCAACATCTTCATGCGAAGGCTCCCGAGCTACTTTCGATCAACGCGAGACCCAAGCGCCGCGCCGCGGCGTCGGCGTCCAATACATCACCCAGAGCGTTGACGGGGGACGAAGCTAGGCGCTGCAGCACCTTGTCAATGACCGCGGCAATCGCAGTAAAGTTCAAGCGCCGGTCAAGAAACGCCTGTACCGCGACCTCGTTGGCCGCATTGAGCACCGCCGGCGCCGTACCTGCGGCTCGCGCCGCGGCTCGGGCCAGGCCCAGGCTGGGGAATCGATCGTGGTCCGGGGGCTCGAAGCCGAGCTGCCCGATCGCCGCCAAGTCCAGTGATTGTACACCGGAGGCAAACCGCTCGGGCCACGCCAGCGCCTGGGCGATGGGCGTGCGCATGTCGGGAGCGCCGAGCTGCGCCAGCATCGAGCCGTCAGCATATTCCACCAGCGAATGCACCACACTCTGCGGATGGACGATGACATCGACTTGCGACTCGGGCAGACCGAATAGCAAGGTCGCCTCGATGACTTCCAGCCCCTTGTTCATGAGCGTGGCCGAGTCCACCGAGATTTTCCGCCCCATCTTCCACTTCGGATGAGCGCAGGCCTCGTCCGGCGTGACATTGTGCAGAGTACCCACGTCCGTGCAGCGAAACGGTCCGCCGGAAGCGGTCAGAATCACACGAACTACCCCGCGCGCTACGTCTCCGGGAAGAAAGGCCGCCGGCATGCATTGGAATATCGCGTTGTGTTCGCTGTCGATGGGAATGATCTGCGCATGCGCACGCCGCACCTCCTCCATCATCAACGAGCCGGCCATGACCAAGGCTTCCTTGTTGGCGAGCAGCACGCGCTTCGAGGCGCGCACGGCGGCGAGGGTCGTCGATAACCCGGCCGCTCCCACGATGGCCGCCATCACTACATCGACATTGGCGGCTGCGACCGCGTCAGCCATGGCCTCGGCGCCGCATTCCACGCGGGTGGTCGATCCGCAATCGCGCAGCGCCTGGCGCGCCTGGGCGGCGGCTGCAGGATCCACCAGCACCACGGTTTCGGCACTGAATTGCTTTGCCTGCTCGACGATGGCCTGCCAGCTGCCATGCGCACCCAGCACCGTCACCCGGAAGCGCTCCGGATGCAGGGCAACGACCTGCAGCGTGCTGCGCCCGATGCTGCCCGTGGAGCCCAAGATGGCGAGGTTCTGCTGCGCGCTCACGGGATCACACCGGAGCCGAACAATCCGAGAGCGTACAGGGGAGCCGCGGCGGTCACGCTGTCGATCCGGTCGAGCAGGCCGCCATGTCCGGGCAGCAACGTCCCGCTGTCCTTCAAGCCGGCGGCGCGCTTGAACATGCTCTCGGTCAAATCGCCGACAATGGAGAAAATCCCAACCGCGCAACCGAAGAGCAGAGTCGAAGGCAGCGCCATCCCAAAATGCAGGGCGCCGAGCCATGCCACCAACGCCACCATCAGAAGGCCGCCGAGCGCCCCTTCCCAGGTCTTGCCTGGACTCACGCGCGGCGCCAATTTTCGCTTTCCCATACTACGTCCC
>JAYTXS010000305.1:0-10121 GCA_043742845.1 Gammaproteobacteria bacterium | reverse complement strand
AAAACGCCGATGGGGACGGTCACCAGAGCACCGACCACCATGCCCAGAGCTGCAGTCTGGCCGCCATGAGCGGCGCCGGCCTTGCGCCCAAAATGTATATAGAGGGCCCAGAAAAGCCCGGCGACCAGTCCGTACAGGACGCCCGCGGTGTCGAGCGCTGACCCGAAGCCATGCGGCAGCAACGCCAGAAGTCCGAGCGCTGCCATTAGTATCCACAGAAAATCGAGTGCGCGGCGCGAAGCGGTCATGGCCAGCGCCAGCGGCCCGGCGAATTCCAAGGCGACCGCGATGCCGAGCGGGATGGTGGACAGCGACAGGTAAAAAAAGTAATTCATGCAGCCCAATGACAGGCCGTAGAAAAATACCACCCACATTTCGCGGGCATTCATGCGTAGTCGCCACGGGCGCCACACGGCCAACAACATGACCGATGCCAAGCCCATGCGCAATGCCGTGGTGCCAGGGGCGCCAACCAAAGGGAACAAACCCTTGGCGATGACGGCGCCGAGTTGAAAGCAGAACATCGCGACGATCAACACGGCAATCGGCACGGCCACGTTGGCGGTCTTGGGCCTCAAGTGTCGGGACTATCGGCTTGCACATCGTCGAGAAGATGCAGATGCTTCATGACACGATTGAGATTCTTGCGAATCGCATTCAGATGGCCGATGCTGACTGCGGTCTTCATCGCCTCCTTCAAGGGTTGCAGCGGATAGCCTCCGTAGGATCCGGCATTGGGCACATTGGATGTGACGGAGGACCTGCCCGCCAGGACCACATTATCGCCCAGCGTGATGTGCGCCGTTACCACGGAATTGCCTCCCGTGACGAATTGCCGGCCTATTTTAGTTGAACCGCCCATCATGAAACCGGCGGTGAAGAAACCGTTCTCGCCCAGATCGCAGTTGTGCGCAATATGGCATATGTTGTCCAGCTTGGAGCCGGAGCGGATGTAAGTAGACGTCAGGGTTGCGCGGTCGACGGCGCAATTGCTGCCGATTTCCACGCCGTCGCCGATTTTGACATTGCCGAGATGCGCGATTTTTCGCGGCCTGCCGCCGACATCCACGGCATAGCCAAAGCCGTCGCTGCCGATGCTGGTGTGCGGATGAATCTCGCACTCCTCGCCAATATGGCAGCCGGCGCCCACGAATACATGCGGGTGCAGCATGGTTCGGGCGCCGATCCGGGCATCGTTCTCGACCACCGTGTGCGCGCCTATCATGCAGTCGTCGCCAATCGCGGCATGCGCGCCTATTACGCAATACGGCCCGAGAAAAGCGCGCTCACCGACGACGGCGTCAGGATGCACCACCGCCGTGGGATGGCGTTCGCCCCATTGCGTGAATCGAAAGCACTTCCTGTCGAAGTACTTCAACAATACCGCCATACCCATGGAGATGCTTTGCACCGAAAAGCAGCAGCTATCGGCATCCATTACGCTATCGATGTAGGTGCTCATCTTCGCCGGAACGATCAGAATCGCCGGCTTGTGGCGCCTCACTTCCGCAAGTTGCACTACGTCACTCACATACACCAGGCTGCCGCGCAGTGCCTCTGCTGGAATATGGCAGTGGCTTGCCTCCAGTGCTAGGTCGCCGTGCAGAAAGGTGAATATGTCCGAATGCTGATTCTTGATGGTTTGAGCAGTGAGCATGCTTTTCTCTGACGAATCCGCCGGCGCAGGGCCCCGGGAGTATGATCGCAATTTGCGCCCGGTGCGAACTGCAATGCAGAATCCGATCGACACATTTCTTGCGCAGTGCCCGCTGATGATTTTGGACGGTGCCTTGGCCACCGAACTCGAAGCCCGCGGCGCGAACCTCAACGATCCTCTGTGGTCCGCCAAATGTCTGATCGAGCAGCCGGAGTTGATCCGTGCCGTGCATCTCGATTACTTTCGCGCCGGCGCCGACGTCGCCACTACTGCCACATACCAAGCCACCTTCGATGCCTATTCGCGCCGCGGCATCGACAGCCGCGCAGCGGCGCAGTTGATGCGCGATGCCGTCCTCCTGGCCGCTGCGGCACGCGATGAATTTTGGTCGATAGTCGACAACCGCAGCGGCCGGCAGCGGCCTTTGGTGGCCGCGTCAGTGGGTCCTTACGGCGCAATGCTGGCCGATGGTTCCGAGTATCGCGGCCGCTACGCGATCGATGACGCAGCACTCGCCGATTTTCACCGCCCGCGCCTGCAGGTATTGGCGACGGCCGGCGCCGATCTGCTGGCCTGTGAGACCGTTCCCTGCCTGCGAGAAGCACTGGTGCTGGCGAATCTGCTACGCGAGTTTCCCGGGCTTTCGGCGTGGATGAGTTTCTCTTGCCGGGACGGCGAGCATAGCTCGGAGGGCGAGACCATCGCCGCCTGCGCCGCAGCGCTACGAGACTATCCGCAGGTCGCCGCCGTGGGAGTGAACTGCACCGCGCCACAGCACATCGCATCGCTGCTTCGACACCTACGCGCCGCAACCGATAAGCCGCTGGTGGTCTATCCGAATTCGGGCGATTCCTATGACCCGGTGTCCAAGCGATGGAGCAGCGGACCCCAATCGCCGCCGTTCGCCGACATGTCGCGGCTTTGGTATGCCGAGGGCGCGCGTCTGATCGGTGGCTGCTGCCGCACCGGGCCTTTGGACATCCGTGGAGTGCGACAATGCCTGCATCCCGAATACTCAGTCTAATCATCGCCCTGATGTCGATCGGCGCGGCGGGCGATCCCGTGGCGGGCAGACCCGCGGCGGCGGGTCAAAGTTGCTCGCAACCCGGCAACATCATAATCGTTGTGCACGGCGCAACGCTCTGTGTGTCGGTAGACGTGTCGGCACGCCCCCTCTCAGAGCAGTTGCTCAAAGATTGGATCGCACGCTCGGCGCGAATCGTCGCGGATTTCTACGATGGTTTCCCGGCGCCCTTGGTCGTGCTGCGCATCCACGCCGCGCCGGGCGGCGGCGTGCACGGAGGCCGCACCACCAATGATCCGGGACTGGTGATTCAAATCACCGTGGGCCGAAACGTCAGTGCAGGCGAGTTGGCATCGGACTGGGTTTTGCTCCATGAAATGGTGCACCTCGCGCTGCCCGAATTGGGCCGCCGCCACAATTGGCTGGCGGAGGGTCTCGCCACCTACGTGGAAGGCATTGCCCGCGCGCAATTTGGGAATCGCGACATCGCCGATGTCTGGGCCGAATACCGGCACTCGATGCAAGCGGGTCTGCCGCAGCCTGGAGAAGGCGGCATTGATGAGACTCCAACCTGGGCACGACCTTACTGGGGCGGAGCACTTTATTGTCTGCAAGCCGCCGTGGCCATACGCGAACTGAGCGGCAATCATGAGGGGCTGCAAACGGCGTTGCGGGCCATATTGAAACAGACGGGCGGGTATCGCGCCGACGGCGACATTGACCAGGTATTGCGGATCGGCGATGCCGCCACAGGCACTCGAGTGTTGCAGGATCTGCGATCATGCGCCGCTTGCGGCCATTCGCGCCGCCATCACGCGCAAGCTCTAGCGCTCGCTAGTGCTCCAAAAAATTCGGCTCTCGCTTCTCGAAGAAGGCGCGCACGCCTTCCACGCAATCATGGGTCTCGAGCGTCATCTCCTGCGCGCAGCGCTCGGCCCGCAGTTGTTCCTGCAAAGAGTTGTCGAACGTGGACGCATGCAGGGATCGAATCTGGCCAAGCACTGCGCACGGTCCGGTGGCAAGGCGGTGCGCGACGGTCTGCGCGCGCAGCACGACTTCGGCGGCGGGCGTAACGGCATAGACCAGGCCCCACTCGAGCGCCGTCTTGGCATCGATGCGTTCGGCGAGCATCAACGAAGAAAGGGAACGGCCAGCCCCGATTCGGCGTGCCAGATGAAAGGTGATTCCTGCATCAGGCACCAGTCCCAGACGCGCGAACGACGGTAGAAAGTAAGCATTGTCGCCGGCAATGATGATATCGCTCGCGAGCGCGAGGCTCATGCCTGCTCCCACTGCCGCGCCGTTCACCGCCGCCACGATGGGAAAGCGAAATCCGCTAAGGCGCAGGATCAAAGGGTCCATGAAACGGCGCATCTCGAAATGCGCCCGCTGTCGTGCCTCATGGGTCTTCAAATCGACCGAGTGCAGATCCAGGCCGCTGCAGAAAACGTCGTTGCTGCCGGTAATGACGACGGCACGGGCGCCGCCTTCACCCTTTTGGATTTGGTCGAGTGCCAGGTGCATTGCTCGGATGATGGTGATATCGATCGCGTTGCTCACCGCTGCACGCTGAATCGCCAGAGTCGCCACTCCATCCGATACCGTGAACGCTAAACTGTTCATGGGCAGAAGCCTCCTCGCAAAATCGCCAGCCTGCACCCTCGATTCCAGCCAGCGGCACACCTGATTATCGTTAAGCCGGCTATTAATCAAAGGCTCCCGTTGCGATCATGCCCCCTACTATCTGTTGCCGCAAGGACAGAGGCTGCAACGTGAGTTTGGCTGGTCGACGGCCAATGACCCGACTCTGGCAACTCATCCTGCTTTGGGAGGCATACGCCGGCGCCGCGCGTGCCGCCGCAGCGGGCGCCGTTGCGCGCAATCAACTGATGCCGCAAACTACAAAGATGTTGACGAATCACGCGCGCGCATGTGCGGGGAGCAGCCGCGCTGGAAGAAGCTGCGCAGTACTGCTGTTGGCGGCTGCAGGCTTTTTCGCCATGCCGCAGCGCGCACCGGCGAATGCAGCCGATACGTTTCCGAGTGAGACACCCGACGCTTTCGTGCCGCGAGTCGACAGTTTCGACTACGTCAAACGCGAAGTCATGATCCCGATGCGCGACGGCGTCAAGCTGCAAACCGTCATCCTGATCCCACGCGGTGCGCGTCGCACGCCGATCCTACTGTCGCGAACTCCTTATGGAGCAACCGATCGCATCGCCACGAACGTGAGCGCGCATCTATCGGCGCTGATCGATAGCAACGACGTCGCGGATGACGCCGTGCTCAACGGCGGTTACATTCGCGTGGTGCAGGACGTGCGCGGCAAACACGGCTCGGAAGGCGGATACGTAATGACCAGGCCCTTGCGTGGGCCGCTCAACTCGAGCGACGTCGATCATGCCACTGACACTTATGACACCATCGATTGGCTGGTGAAGAACATCCCCGAGTCCAACGGCAAGGTGGGGATTCTCGGGATTTCATACGACGGATTTACTTCTTTGATGGCTTTGGTGAATCCGCATCCGGCACTGCGCGCAGCAGTCCCCATCAATGCCATGGTCGATGGTTGGCGGGGGGATGATTGGTTTCACAATGGCGCGTTTCGGCTCGACAGCTTGACGTATTTTCACGGCCAGGAAGCCAGCCGCGCCAGCGACATCCCATGGTGGACCGATCACTACGATGATTATGATTCCTGGTTGAGCGTCGGGTCGGCGAGCGACATGGCGCGGCTGCACGGCCTCGAGCAGGTGGGCTTTACCACCAAGGTCATGAATCATCCGTCCTACGACGACTTTTGGCAGCAACAGGCACTCGACAAGATTCTGTCCAAGCAAGGCCTGTCTGTGCCCACGATGCTGGTGCACAGCCTGTGGGACGAGGAGGATATGTACGGCAATATCGCGTTGTACAAGGCCCTCAAGGCGCAGCAACCCGAGAATCCGAATCTCTTTCTGGTCATCGGGCCCTGGTTCCATCATCAGCAGCGGCTGGACGGCAGTGCCATAGGTCAGATTCGTTTCGGCAGCGATACGGCACAGTATTTTCGGCTGCATGTGCTGCGGCCGTTTTTGGATCACTACTTGCAGGATGAATCGGCGCCCATCGGCATAACACCCGTGACCGCCTTCGAGACCGGCACGAATCGCTGGCTGGCTCTGCCGACGTGGCCCAGCGGCTGCGCGGCCGGCTGCGGCATCGATCGTCAGAATCTTTATCTACAAAGCGGCGGTAACTTGCGATTGGGTTCGTCCGAAGCCGCGGCTAACAGCTTCGAATCCTACGTCTCCGATCCTGCCAAACCCGTGCCCTACGTGCCGCGCCCGATTCACATCGGGGGCAGCGGCGGCGAAAGCGTCTGGCAAACTTGGCTGGTGAGCGATCAGCGGGACGCGGCGTCGCGCACCGACGTACTGAGCTTTACAACTCCCGTGCTGCGGTCGCCGTTGAAGATCAGCGGCGAACCCATCGCCAACCTCATCGCCTCCACCAGCGGAACAGATGGGGATTTCGTCGTGAAGTTGATCGACGTCTATCCGGATGAATATGGACGCCAGCCGCAGATGGGCGGCTATCAATTGATGATTTCAGCCGACATCTTGCGTGGCCGTTATCGAAACTCGTTGAGCAACCCCCAAGCCATCCCGCCGGATCAGAAGCAAACCTACCGCTTCGCGCTGCCAACCACCAATCACGTGTTCTTGCCCGGACATCGCATCATGGTTCAGGTGCAATCGAGCTGGTTTCCGGTGTACGACAGAAATCCGCAGACCTTCGTGCCCAATATTTTCTTCGCCAAGCCTGCCGATTACAAAAAGGCCACCATCAAGATTTTCGATGGTGGCCCCAACGCGAGCTTCGTCGAGTTGCCGGTGGTGCACTAAGCCGTAGTGGTTAGCGGCTCTTGCCCTCGGGTTCATGCTTCTCAGTCTTCGCCGCCTTGGGCTTCGGCGGCTGCGGCTTCGGCGGCTGCGGCTTGGGCGGGGGCGCTTTAGGCGCAACGATCGCTGCGTGCGGGGCCGCTGAGCCCTGCGGTACCGACGGCGGGGAGCCGATAGCACGTGGTGGCGGGGCGGCCGCGCCGCGCGCACCCATGACTCCAGGCGCATTGAACGCCGTCGGTTTCGGGGTGGCTGCGATGGCCGGATGACCGCCGTTGGCCCTTGCCGCGAGCGCCGGATTCCTGACGGCCTCTTGCACGTGCTGTCGCTGCAGTTGAGTTGGCGGCACATGCTGTTCCTGTGCGACCGCTCTTTCCTGAGGCGTCGGCACTGCTGCGACACCGCCGGCACCGCCGTTGTAGCTCACTTTATTGACAGTGACATTGTTGATGACGGTCTCATTGTACGTGTTGTGGATATTGGTCACGTTCACGTTGTTGACGGTGCGATTGTAGGCAAATGAATTGCCGGCCCAGCGACCACCGGCAAAGCCCACGCCGACGTAGCCGAATCCGTAATTCACGCCGCCATAGAATCCGACGTGCGGGCCCCAGTAGCCGCCGTGAAACGCGTAGACGCCACCCACGAAACCCCAGTAGCCAGGGGTCCACAGCACACCGACGCGCGGCGGCTGAACCCAGGTTCCGGGGACCCAGTAGTATCCGCCGCCACCCCAGCCCCAATAGCCCGGCGTCCAGAGATAGCCATCTTCTGGGCAGGGCGGTTGATCGTAATCGGGCAACGGAGGCGGAGCCTCGGTCGCATGCACCTCGACGTCCACGCCCGGATCAGCATAGGCCACAGGCGGCGGCGCGTACACGCGCGGCGGAGGCGGCGGAGGCGGCCGCGCGACCACGCGCTCCTGAACGACGCAACCTCCGAGCAGAGTCGCCGCAGACAGAGCGAGCGCGGCGCCCGCAGCAGTCCGTGCCATGTTTTTTCTACCGTTTCGTGATGTATTCATAGGTGTCCCGCTGATTTTAATGTTGCGCCACAGCGTTCGCACTCGCCCGCTGCCCATGGAACATATAACCTGTCCTAGGGACATGTAACGCCACAGTTCACAAAGCGGATACGAGTGTTAAGCGAATGTAACTCTTAGCGCTTCGGCGGCGCCGCTGTAATGGCAGCGCGCAATTCCTTGAGCTTCGTCTTGATCGTCCCGGCATTCTTAGGACCCATTCGCATCAGCAGTTTCTGCCCCGCGGAACGCGACTCGAGCGCCGGATCGGCAAAGATATACATCACATTCGGCCGCGTCAGCCCAATCGGCCCGACAGGCTGCGGCGTTGCAAGCAGATTGTCGATCACCTGAACCAGCCTGTCGTTGAAGTAGCCGTTCGGATAACCCAGATCTTGATACGCCTGCTGAAACAATGGATAGAAACGAACGTACAGGGCAGTCAGCTGGTGCACGTCGAGCTTGCCGGCAATTGCCACCATGGCTTCGTAGCGCGCGTAGTTTTGCGCGTCAAGAGTAGCGTGCAGTTCATCACCGTCGGCGACGAACGGCCCGCTTACCGGGGCGATGGGCCGCTTCTGCACAGCAACTTTCTGACGCGGCAGATTATCGATGGTCACCACAAGATGACGGATGACGCTGTCCGGCAGCAAATAGTCCTTCACGGCCGACGCGCCCGCAATTTTCACCAGCGCATCAATTAACGGCGCGTCGCTGTCCGCAAGCGTCGGTAGGGGAGCGCCCGTCGCCGAATCAGCGCCCGACGGTAATGGATGCTCGATCGCAGCTTCGTCAGACGCCGCCGGCGGCGGAGCCTGCGCCACCACTTGCGCCACCTCGACATGACGATTGCGCAGGTAGTACCAACCGCCGGCTGCAATCACCACTACGGCGGCCGCCACTCCAATCATCGGCTTATTGATCATCGCAGTTCCTCGTCACTAGCCTGCTTCGCCCCGCGCCATGCGCATCTGAAGTTCATGCCGGCGGTAATCGATCACCAAAGTATCGAGCAAGCCAAGCGCATCCATACCTATCAAGATCGCGGGTTCATTCAATAGTTTCCACTGCTTGAAGATATAGATGTCGGCGAAGGTAACACCGGAATCGAGAATCTTGACGGAGCCGAATTCAATTGCGGGCATTGGCATTATTTCCCCGTCCTGGACGTCCTTCGTTGCCCCTATGATCTGGTCCGGCTTGCCTCGGTTGTGGGCGCTGCTGCGCCGGCTCAACGCATCCCGCAGAGCCAGATTCGCAATGGTGGTTTGTCCGCCGGTATCGATGATTGCCTTGACGCGCACGTCGCCGATGATTGCGCTCACGACCACCAAAGTCTGGCGAATCGAGTGAAACGGCACATCGACAAAATCGCGCGTGGACTTCTCGTTGCGCGAGTAGGTGATGACGATTTTGTCGTGACGAAAATCGATGAACACCCGTTTGCCCACCAAGCCCTCGCCACCCAGTATTCCCTGCGCGCCGCCCAACGCATCCGGCACGATGGGAAGCGTGGGAAAATCGACGGAAAGATCGCCGACGGTCAGCGTATCGACGCGAATGGTGGGTACGCTCGCAAAGCCCGTGACCCCGTGCAATATCACGGGCGCCGACTGATCGGTGGGAATCCCAAGCGCAAGCGCAACCAACGAGGTGACGGCGCTATGGCTCGCGCCGGTATCGAGCACCAAGCGGAACGGCCCATGGCCGTTGATCATGACAGGCGCCCAAATACGCCCGATTTGATCGCGCCGAGTCGGCGAGACATAGCGAGGTTCGGGCGCCTGCACCATGATGTCCGCGAGTTCTTCGATAGCCGCCGAGGAGGCGGCACTGGCGGGTGGCGCTCCCGGCGGGGCAACGGTCGCCACCGTAGCGCTCGCCCCATGCGTGAATAGCGTCAGCGCACAAATCAGCGCGGCACAGACGCCACGCCACAGGCACCGATAGAGCCGCTTGCCGATAAATCCGCGATACGCCTCGAACACTGCTGCAACCGCCTTACGGGTGCGATTCCCCCGCTCCCCGTCGCAAAAGCATAGCACCGCAGTAAGATCGCCGTATGACAACAAGAATAACTCGCCGCGATTTCATGAACGGAATCGCAATTGCCGTTGCAGGGGCCGCTGGAGTCGATTTGTCTGCTTCCGCGGCTGACGCATCGACCGCGACCGCAGAGTCGCCGCTGTACCCGCCCGGCCGCGATGGATTGCGGGGCAGTCATGTCGGTTCGTTCGAGGCTGCGCACAGACTGCGGGACGGCGCGCCCTTCGACATATCCCAGGCGGCGCTCACCGAGCACTACGACCTCGTCGTGGTCGGCGCCGGCATCAGCGGGCTCGCGGCAGCGCACTTCTACCGCCAGCGGCGCCCTCAGGCTCGGGTACTCATTTTGGATACCAATGATGACTTTGGCGGGCACGCCAAGCGCAATGAGTTCGAAGTGGACGGACAAATGCTCTTGGGTTACGGCGGCACTCAGTCAATCGATGGTCCTGCACACAAGTGGGATGCTGTGGCCAAGGGACTGCT
>JAYTXS010000304.1:0-1601 GCA_043742845.1 Gammaproteobacteria bacterium | reverse complement strand
GCGCGCGAAACTGGCATGCACCACTAGGCTGTGGCCGAAGAACACCGGTACTCGCACCGCCGTCGCATTGATCGCAAGATGCGGCAAATCCAGCACCCGGCGTGTCTCCTGCCAAAGACGGCGCTCCTCGCGCGACACCCCATCCGCGTCCAAGACATCCACCTGCGGAATCACATTAAAAGCAATCTGCCGGCCGAAGGCCCGCCCCCGCGCCTTCTTGCCGCTCAACATCGCCACCGTTTCCCCGGCCAGTTCATCCATGGCCCCGCGGCCGCTGCCGGACACCGACTGGTAGGTTGCGACCTCGGCGCGATTAAGCCCCGCCAGCGCATGCAGCGGTGCGAGCGCCGTCGCCAACGCCACACTGGCGCTGCCGGGCAAGGCGATCAAACCGCGCGTGCCGACGGCATCCAGCACTTGGGGATTCACATCCGCAGCGACCAGTGGCACATCCGCGCGCCCGCGGAATGCCGCCGAGCCATCGATCACCCATGCGTGAGCCGCCGCCGCTTCAGCGTAGCGCTCCGATAACGCCGAGCGCCCGCAGAAAAAGACCAGATCGACGCGCGAGAAATCGAAGGCCGCGACGTCGCTCACCGGCTGCGCCTTGGTGGATTGCGCGCCCTCCTCGCCGCTCACTGCACGGCCGACGCTGTGCTCGTCATCAAGCGCATGCAGTTCCGCAAACAGCATTTTTCGTGCGCGCAGCTCATCGATCACGGCCTCGCCGATCAGGCTCGAGACGCCGACCACGGCGACGCGCAGGGCGGCTGCCTTACTCATGGCGCGCCGAAATGTCCGGCGTGGTGCGCACCACGTCGCCGCACTGGGCCCGAAACCGCAGATAGTGATCCAGCAGCACCAGCGCCATCATCGCCTCGGCGATCGGCGTGGCGCGCACGCCGACGCAGGGATCGTGGCGCCCGGTGGTAACCACCTGGGTGGGCCTGCCCTGAACGTCAATGGTGTCTCCAGGCAAGGTGATGCTCGAGGTGGGTTTCAATGCAAGACTCACCACGATGTCCTGCCCGGAGGAAATACCCCCGAGCACGCCGCCGGAGTGATTGCTTTTGAACCCCTGGGGGGTGAGTGCGTCGCGATGCTCGGAGCCGCGCTGCTCGACCGCACGGAAGCCCGCGCCGATCTCCACGCCCTTCACGGCGTTGATGCCCATCATGGCGCCCGCCAGATCCGCGTCCAGCCGTTCGAACACGGGCTCTCCCCAGCCGGGAGGCACGCCCTTGGCAATCACGGTCACGCGCGCGCCGATGGAGTCGCCCGCCTCGCGAACGCGCCAAATCAAATCCTCGAGCTCCTTGACCCGGCTCGGGTCCGGGCAGAAAAACGGATTGTCGTAAGCGCTGGCCGGATCGACCGGTTCGAGCACCAGGGGCCCCATCTGGGCAAGGTAACCCTGAATGCCCACTTGCAGCCGCTCGCGCAAGTACTTGCGCGCAATCGCGCCCGCCGCCACTCGCATCACGGTTTCGCGTGCCGAGGAGCGTCCGCCGCCGCGGTAATCGCGAAAGCCGTATTTCTGCGTGTAAGTGTAGTCAGCATGTCCCGGGCGAAAGCGGTCTTTGATCTTGTCGTAGTCGCGC
>JAYTXS010000303.1:0-1662 GCA_043742845.1 Gammaproteobacteria bacterium | reverse complement strand
TTCGCTGTGACGTGGCCGATGAGGCGCAGGTGGGAGCAGCGATGGGAGAAGCCGCAGCCAGATTGGGTGGCATCGACATCCTTGTCAACAACGCAGCTTTGTTTTCCGCACTGGTGCCAGGGCCGTTCGAGCAAATTTCTGCCGCCGATTGGCAGCGCGTGATGGCGGTCAATACACTGGGGCCCTTCCTGTGTGCGCGCGCTGCGCTGCCGCACTTGAAGACGAGTGGCCGCGGCCGCATTATCAACCTCGCTTCCGGTGCACCGCTCAAGGGCGTGCCAAACATGCTGCACTACGTTTCGAGCAAGGGCGCAATGATCGCGTTCACCCGTGCGTTGGCGCGCGAGGTGGGGGCGCACGGCATCACGGTGAACGCGCTGGCGCCGGGTTTTACGCTGAGCGAAGGCGTGCTCGCGCATCCGGTGCATGTGGAGAAATTTCGCGATGTCATCATCGCTTCGCGCGCGATCAAGCGTGATGAAACACCGCAAGACCTCGCCGGGGCAGTGAGCTTTTTGGCCAGCGCCGATGCGGCGTTCATCACCGGCCAGACCCTGGTGGTTGATGGCGGGTCGGCGATGGTGTAGCGGGAGACGCCAGGTGAACAGCCGTCAGGCCGCCAGCGCGCCGCTTGAAGCCACTGCAGCTACTGCCGCCAGCACTTCAGCCCGCACCTGCTCGGTCAGCTCGGCCTTGAGTGCAACGAACGCCGCCGAGGTCTTGATCGAGTAGTGGCGCGGATGCGCGAACGGCACCGCGCAATCGAACTTGATGCGTCCGGGCCGCGCACTCATCACCACCACCCGGCTGCCCATGAACACGGCTTCATCGATGTCGTGGGTGACGAACAGCACGGTCTTTTGTTCCGCCTCCCAAATGCCGAGCAACAGCTCTTGCATCAGCTCGCGGGTCTGGTGATCGAGCGCGCCGAAGGGTTCATCCATCAGCAGCATGCGCGGGCCGTTGGCCAGCGCGCGTGCCAGGGCAGTGCGCTGCTGCATGCCGCCGGACAACTGCTTCGGGTAATGATTCTCGAATCCGGTCAGCCCGACGCGTGCGATGAATGATTGCGCAATGGCGAGTTGTTCACTTTGCGCCAGACCGCGTTCGCGCAGGCCGAAGCAGACGTTGTCACGCACGGTGAGCCAGGGGAACAGGGTATAACTTTGAAACACCATGCCGCGATCGGCGCCTGGGCCGGTGATGCGCCGGTCATCGAGCACCACCGCGCCGGCAGTCGGCTGGTCCAGCCCGGCCACGATGCGCAGCAATGTTGACTTGCCACAGCCGGATGGGCCAAGAATGGTGATGAAATCATTTTCGGCCGCGTCAAGATCAGTCGCTTGCAGCGCCGCCGTCGGCGTGCCGCCATGCGCCGGCGGAAATATGCGTGCGACACCGCGCACTGACAGCAAAGGCTTGGACATCGGGTTCGCAGCTGAAGAACCAGTCATGGGTTTCTCATCCCGCTCATTTGCCAGTCTGTGCCCAAGGGTAAAGCCGCTGATTGATCCACCTGAATGCATAGTCCGACACCAACCCGATGAGGCCAATGACGATGATGCCGAAGATGATCTGGTCAGTCGCGAGCAGCGCCTGGCTATCGGTAATCATGTGACCGATGCCGCTTGAGGCGCCGATCAGTTCGGCCACGATAACGTA
>JAYTXS010000302.1:0-4358 GCA_043742845.1 Gammaproteobacteria bacterium | reverse complement strand
GCGAGTCGGGCCGATGTCGCGCGCGGTTTCCAGGAAGCAGTGGTCGACACTCTTGCCGAGAAATGCCGCCGCGCGCTCGTACTGACCGGCCGCCGGCGCATTGTCGTGGCCGGCGGGGTGGGTGCCAATCGCCGGTTGCGAGAACGGCTGGCCGATGTCGCGCGCGGCGAGGGAGCGGAATTGTACTTTCCTCGTACCGAGTTCTGTACGGACAACGGCGCAATGATCGCGCTCGCGGGCTGCATGCGGCTGGCGGCCGGATTGCAGCCAAGCCTGTTGACGATCGAGGCGCGAGCGAATTGGGACCTGGGGGATATCGGAGCAATCGATTAATGGACAAGATTTTCATACACGCGCTCAAGACCGAGGCCATCATCGGCATTTTCGATTGGGAGCGGCAGGTCAAGCAGACGGTCATCATGGATATCGAGATCAGTGCCGATATCACCAAGGCCGCTGTTTCCGATTCCATAGACGACACGCTCAATTACAAGCGCATTGCGAAGCGCGTATTGACGTTCGTCGAGGAATCGAGGTTTCACCTGGTCGAAACCCTCGCCGAGCACATCGCCATGCTGGTGCTGGAGGAGTTCGGCGTCGCCTGGGTCAGTCTCTCGCTGAGCAAGCCGGGGGCCATTCGCAGCTCGCGCGACGTCGGCGTAAAGCTCGAACGTGATCGCGACACCCTCGCGAAATGGCGCGCGCACGCGGCGGCGGTCGCGAAGGCTTAGCCACCCCGCCGCCGTATCGCTTGCCTCGTATGCCGCAACCCATTGTTATTGATCGCACCCTGACCTGGCGGCAGATTGCCGACGTGGCTGAAGGCGAACCTTTGGCGCTGTCGGAAGCCGCGCGCGCCCGAGTGCATGCGGCGCGCTCGCTCGTGGAATCCATTGTTCGCAAGGGCGTGCGCGCGTACGGCGTGAGTACCGGGGTAGGCGCGCTGTGCGATGTAGTTATTGAGGCCTCCAAGCAGGAGCAGCTGTCGCGAAACATCGTGATGAGCCACGCGGTCGGCGCGGGCGCTCCGATGGAAGCCACTGCGGTGCGCGCCATCATCGCCGCCGCCATCAATAACTTCTCGCACGGCTTTTCCGGCGTGCGTCCGGTGGTGACGGACGCACTGCTGGCGCTGCTCCAGTTCGATTGCACGCCGCAGGTCCCGTCCTCGGGATCAGTCGGTTACCTCACGCACATGGCGCACATCGCGCTGCTGCTCATCGGGGAAGGCAGGGCACTGTCGCACGGCCAATGGATCAGCGGGACTGAGGCGCTCGAGTCGATGCGCCTCGCACCGCTGGTACTTGCTGCCAAGGAGGGGTTGAGCCTGGTCAATGGAACCCCCTGTGCGACGGGCCTCGCGGCGCTTGCCCTGGCGAGGACGGAGCGCCTGCTCAACGCCGCGGACATCGTGGCTGCCATGACCTTCGAGAATCTTCACGGGCAGCTTGCCGTATTCGATGCCGATGCCCTGGGGCTGCGTATCTCGGGCGGTGTGCACCTGGTCGGTGAGCGGCTGCGGGCAGCATTAGCGGGCAGCGCCATCCTTAGTAAGAGCGCGGGCCGGCGGACCCAGGATGCGTTGAGTTTACGCGCCGTGCCCCAAGTGCATGGCGCAGCGCGCGATCTGTTCAGCCACGCGGCCCAAGTCGTAGACGATGAGTTGGCGTCGGTAACCGACAATCCGGTCGTCGTCGGCACGGTAGATGAGCCGCGTGCCTTGTCCGGAGCCAACGCAGTTGGCGCGGCGCTCGGACTGTGCGCAGATTCCTTAGGTGTTGCCGTGGCGGAAGTGGCAGCCATGTCCGAGCGACGTGTGGACCGCCTGGTAAATCCGCTGGTGAGCAATCTTCCAGCATTTTTGTCGATGGACGAAGGCGCGGGTTCTGGATTCATGATTGCGCAGTACACGGCGCTGTCGTTGGTTGCGGAGAATCGGCGACTGGCCGCGCCGGCTAGCCTCGACGGCGGTGTTACCTCAGGGCTGCAGGAAGATCACCTCAGCCATGCGACGCCGGCCGCGCTCAAGTTGCTCAAGATCATCGACAACGCACAGGTCATTCTGGCCATCGAATGGCTGGCGGCTGCGCAGGCCTATGACTTGCAACGAGAATCTCTGTCCCGCGCGCCGTACACGGACGCGGTCTACGGCTGGCTACGTGCGCGCATTCCTCGTTACGATGATGACCGTCCCTTGGGCGCCGATATTCAAAGTGCGCGGGAACTGCTTAAGAGGCCGCTGCCGGAATTAGGCAGCGCCTGACGCGCAGGCCACGTGCCGCTCTTGGCTTACGTAGGCTAAATGCTGCGTCCGCCGTCGACGGCGATGATCTGCCCGGTGATGTAGGGCGCATCCCTCGCCAAAAACAGGGCCGTGCGTGCGATGTCCTGCGGGGTGCCGTGGCGCTTGAGCGCAGTCTTATCGATGATTTCGCGCTTCAAGTCCGCATCCATGTCGCCCTCCGGCCACAGCACTGGCCCGGGCGCAATACCATTGACGCGAACGTCCGGGCCCAGTTCGCGCGCCAGCGCGCGCGTCAGCATCGCGAGGCCGGCCTTGGCCGTGCTGTATACAGGGTGCCCCTTGAGCGGGCGCAGCGCGTGGATATCGATCATATTGATGATGAGGCCGCGCTGCTTCGCCAGGCTGGGCGCCGCCGCTTGGGAGAGAAACAAGGGTGCTTTTAAGTTGCTGCCGATGAGATCATCCCACTGCGGGAGAGTGATTTGACCGAGAGGTGTCGGGTAAAAACTCGATGCATTGTTGATCAGTATGTCCAGGCGTCCGAACTCCTGCAGTACCGCGGACACCAATTTATCCGGCGCCTCGGCATTCGACAGATGTGCCGCATGAATCGCAGCCGAACGGGCGCGAGCATGGTTGAATTCATCTGCCAAGGCGATTGCGGCGGCGGCGGAGGACCGATAATGAATGAGTATGTTCGCTCCTGCCGCGTGCAACGTGCGGGCGATCTCGGCGCCGACGCGGCGCGCGCCGCCGGTGATCAACACCGCCTGATCGCGCAACGAGGCATTTTCGATAGTGGACTTCATGCGCCGCAACGATACCGCAATGCATAATCCGCGTGAACTCGCGCTGACTGACTTGCAGGCGCGGCACTGCGCCCGCATGCATGACTACTTGGCGGCTCAGATCGCCGCAGCGGACGGCTGGTTGAGCTTCGAGCGGTACATGGATGTGGCGCTGTTCGCACCGGGCTTGGGCTATTACAGCGCGGGCGCCCACAAATTCGGCGCCGACGGCGATTTTACCACCGCCCCTGAGATATCGAGTCTGTTCGGTGCCTGCGTTGCGCGGCAGTGTGCCGAGGTTTTGGGCGCGCTCGGCGGCGGCTCCGTGTTGGAGATAGGCGCCGGCAGCGGACGCCTCGCTGTCGATGTTCTTTCGCGGCTGGAGACTCTTGGGCAATTGCCGGCGCGCTATTGGATTCTCGAAATCAGCGCCGACCTTCGCGAGCGCCAGGCGCGCCACCTTGCGCGGCATCTGCCGCACTTGCAGGAACGCGTGCAATGGCTCGATCGGCCCCCCGAAAATGTCTTCGATGGAGTAATCCTGGCCAACGAAGTGCTGGATGCACTGCCGGTCACGCGCTTCCGTTGGTATCGCGACCGTGTCGAGGAACTCGGCGTCGTGATCGACGCGGGCCGCTTAGGCAGCGGCGCGCGGCCCGCAAGTTCGTCGGTGGCTCAGGCCGCCCGGCGGCTCGCGAATTCCGGGGGCGCCTGGGATGAAGGGTACATATCGGAGTACTGTCCCCGGCTGATGGCGTGGACGCACAGCGTCACGCGATGTCTGCGCAACGGCGCCGCGCTCTGGTTCGATTATGGGTTACCCCGCCCACAATATTACTTGGCGGAGCGTCACGAGGGCACGTTGCTGTGCCATTTCCGCCATCGTGCCACCAGCGATCCATTTCTTTTTCCAGGATTACAAGACATTACGGCGTGGGTGGACTATACCCTGCTGGCAGAGGCTTCCCGCCCGGCCGGCTTCACCGTCTCGGGCTTCACGACGCAGAGCCACTTCCTGGCCGGCTTGGGAATAGACCGGGAAATGCAGATCATGGCCGGCGAGGACTCGAATAGATTTGCGCGCTTGGCCAATCAGGCACGGCAGCTGATGTTGCCGGGTGAAATGGGCGAGCGCTTCAAGGCCATGGCGTGGTTGAGGGGCTTGGACCTGCCATTGTCGGGATTTGCGCTGCAGGACCTGCGCCACACGCTATGAGCGGAGTCGAGGATCGACGATGGCATGCACCGAATTGCCTCTGGAGCGCACTGGTTCGCGTTTCGAGCGGCGCACAATTTACTCTCTGGCCTTCGCATGCGCTTACCTT
>JAYTXS010000301.1:0-7785 GCA_043742845.1 Gammaproteobacteria bacterium | reverse complement strand
GCGCGCCGCGGCGCGCTCGCGGATGACCATGGACAGTGCGTTGGTCTGAAAGGACATCTGCCGGGCTTGGGCACAGAGCGCCGCCAGCCAGCGCGGATGGCCGTAACCCAATCCCGCCACCGCGTGGCCGCCGTAGAAATCCAAATACTTGCGGCCGTCGCGGGCGTGCAGCCAAACCCCATCGCCATGCGCCACTTCGATGGGATATTGCGCGAACACCTTGGCGAGGTGGCCGGCGAGCGCCTGAGTCGTAGCCGTTGTGGTCATGCCCTAGGTCCAGCCGGGCGCGGGCGCGGTGAGGCCCATGGTCTCGGCAAAACCTAATAAACGATTCATCCATTGAATGGCGCCGCCGGCTGCACCCTTGTTCAAATTATCCACCACCGACATCACGGCGATGGAATTGCCGTTGGTCACGGCGCTCAAGTTCGCATAATTGCTGGTGGCCACATCCTTGACGCGGGGCGCGGCTTCGCCGACGTGCACGAACGGGCAGTCCTTGTAGTAGGACTTGAGAGCGTCCAAGGCCTGCGCCGTACCGATGGATTTCTTGAGACTGGCCTGCACCGTGACGTGAATGCCGCGTGCAAACGGGCCCGAGTGCGGCACGAAATTAAGCTCAGGTTCCACCCCCGTGGCGAGTTTCGCGCAGGCGATGATTTCCGGCACGTGGCGATGACTCAAGGCCCCGTAGCTGTACAGATCGCTGTGCCGATGCGGGTGATGAGTGCCCTCGATGGGCTTGCGGCCGGAACCGCTGCTGCCGGTGATGCCGGTCACGAACAGGCGCGTGTCGGTGAGGCCAAGCGCCAGCAACGGTACGCTGGCGAGCAGTGTCGCGGTCGCGAAACAACCGGGATGCGCGACATGCGGGGTCGGCGACTTTTGCAGGTGCTCAGGCACGGCGCAGATGAATTCGTGTATGCGCGCCGGCGCGCCGTGCGCGTGCTTGTAGACTGCTTCGTAGGCCGCGGCGCTGGAATAGCGAAAATCGGCCGAAATATCCACACAGTGCACCTGGGTCCGGGCGGTGGCCGCCGCCGTCAGCAGCCGATCGATGATGCCCGCGGCCACGCCATGCGGCGCCGCGCAGAACAGGGCGCAGCGCGGCGAGTTGCGGATCAGCGTCTCGATGGCGTCGAGGTCCGAGAATTTGAGGTCGGGATAGGCGCTGCGCAAGTGCGCAAAGGCGCCGGCGACCGGAGCACCCGGCTGGCTGTCGGAGAGAATGGCCACTACGTTCAGCTGCGGATGTCCGGCGATCAGCCGCAACAGCTCGCCGGCTACGTAGCCGGTGCCGCCGAGCACGATAGCCGGAGTGACCTGGTTCATTCCGCCGCTACCTTGGATTCGCGCACGTGGGTCAAGCCCAGCTTGGCGATGATGTGATCGCCTAAATCCGCCGGATTGCTGATGGCGTTGAATGCCTCTACATTCATCTGCTCTCGGATGATTTCGACTCCCACGAGATTGTCCGTCGCAGGACCGGTGACGGCGCAAGGTTCGATGCCGAAGCGCTCGCGCAATAGTTTGACTCCGCCCCAGGCGGCGACCGGATCGTTGGCAGACAACACCACCGCCGTCAGCGCCGTCTTGATGTCCGGCTGACGCAGGATGGATTCGACCCCGTAGGTTCCAAGCAGCCCATCGCCTAATTCGAACACGATGACGTCGGGCTGCCCGGCAGCCATCTCCGTGAGCATGGTGCGGGTCAGAGCCGGACCGCATTTCGCGGTAGTGGTCACGATGCCTAGGTCGGTAAAAATCATGGTACGTCGCGCGCCCGAATCCTCGAACGCCAGGATGTCACGGCGCAGCGACACACCGGTGGCCTTGAAGGCGTCCACCACCAGGCCGCGATGACGCATGCGCGCAATGATGGCGGAAGCCGCCGCGGTCTTGCCCGCTTCCATGCAGGTGCCGGCCAGTGCGACCACCGGCACGCCGCGCACGTCCAGCGCAGCCTCGTAGTCCAAAGGCTTGTAACCTGCCTTGGCCGGCACCCCGATGCGCTCACCGAGGAAGGGGAACGTCAGCACTGCCCCCAGCACCTTGCAGTCGAAGGGCTTGCCCTTGTCGGGGGTCGCTGAATCGCAGATGCCGAGTACGCCGCCGATGTTCAGCATTTGAATCACATCGCCGGGCTTGAGCGACGGTGGAATGTGGCCGGAATAGCCGAACAATGCCTTGCGGTGTCCGAGCGCGCCCACCACGATATCGCCGCGCGCCACCTTGGCCATGCGGCCGCTGGTGAGCTCGAGAGCGTTGTACGTCGATTTGTTGTTGAGAATTTCGACCACCAGCACCATTCCCTCCTCGCAGGGAATGTCCGCGGCGATGCGTAGCTCGTGCGACAGGCCGCAAGCCTGAGTGACCGATGCAATTTTATCTACGACCAAGGTACGCATGTTGTTCACCACTGATGTTCCTTGGACGCGTCCGCATGCGTGCCGTCTGCGGCCGCATTGGCGCCGGCGCGTTTGTAAAACACCCCGGTCAGCGCGAGCATTTTCGAATAACCGAGTGCGTCGGTCGGAGTCCATTCACCTGCGGACTCCCCGTAGACGCCCTTGGAGGCCGCCATCAAGGAATACGGCGAGGTCACGCCTTCAACGAAGATCGAGCCCGGTCGGAACAGAATTTTGACCTCGCCGCTGACCCGTGCCTGTGATGACGTGAGCAAGGCTTCGATGTCGCGGCACACCGGATCCAAGTGCTGACCTTCGTGTACCAAGTCTCCATAGGGCTGCGCCACGGAGTCCTTGATGCGCGCCTGCTTCCCCGTCATCACCAGTTTCTCCAGTTCGCGGTGCGCCGTGAGCAGCACCTCGGCTGCCGGCGCTTCAAAGGCTACCCGCCCCTTGGTGCCGATCACGGTGTCGCCCAAGTGAATGCCGCGGCCGATGCCGAAGGGACCGGCGAGCTCCTCCAATTTCTCTATGATAGCGACCGCCGACAACGCCGCGCCGTCCAGACTCTGAGGAATCCCCGCAGCAAAGCCTAGGGTGTGGCGCTCGGCGGCACGCGGATTCGAGAACGCATACTTGGACAGCACCCAGGCATCATCGGGAATGCTGCCAGCAGAGGTCAGTGTCTCCTTGCCGCCGATGGTGATGCCCCACAGCCCGCGATTCACGGAGTAAGCCGCGCCGAACGGCGGAATCGGCAGGCGATGATCTTCGAGATACTTGAGCTGTTCCGGCCGCTTGAATGCACGGTCGCGCACCGGCGCAATGATCTCGAGATCCGGCGCCAGCGTGCGCAATGCCACTTCGAAGCGCACTTGATCGTTGCCCGCCGCCGTGCAGCCATGGGCCACCATCTTGGTCTTGAGCGACAGCGCCATTTGCGCAATGGTTTGCGCCTGCAGGACGCGCTCGGCACCGACGCACAGCGGATACACCCCGCCGCGGCGCACGTTGCCCATGATCAGGTACTTGAGCACCTGCTCGAAATAGGCGCTGCGCGCATCGATCAGATGGTGTTCGATGGCGCCCAATTGCACGGAGCGCTCGGCCAGCGAACGCGCGGCGGCGGCATCGATGCCGCCCGTATCGACGGTGACCGTGATCACCGGCCGCGCATAGGTGTCCTTGAGCCACGGCACGCAGAAAGATGTGTCGAGACCCCCGGAAAAAGCCAAAAGTATGGGCTCGGCGCCCTGCCTTGAAGTCGATGTCATGAGTGTTAGCGTCCGAAAAGGGCGAGAAGGCGCTGCTCGAGCTTGCGCTGTTCGCGCGCGCCGGCAGTGGCGATGAATATGGTGTCATCGCCGGAAATGGTGCCGATGACCTCAGGCCATTTTGCGCTGTCGATGGCGACCGCCACGCTTTGCGCCGACCCCACCGTGGTCTTGAGCACGGTCAAATTGGTGCCGGCCGTCAGGCGCGCGTTGACGAATTGCTTGAGGGACGAAAAATCATTCTTAGCGGGCGCCGCCGCCTCGTTCAACACGTAGCGATCGCCGAGCTTGGCCACGCCCAATTCGCGCAAATCTCGGCTCACGCTCGACTGAGTCGCGACATGGCCGTGCTTGCGCAACATGGCGACCAACTCGTATTGCCGTCCGACGCTCTGCTCGCGGATGATTTTCGCGAGCATGTTGCGGCGCGCGGGGGCGCTGGAGTTGTTGATATCGGAAGGAAGCATCGGTGCGCCTTGCATAAAATTTCACGCATCCTGCATAAAAATGCAGAGCTTGTCAATGCGCCGGTGCGCGATTTCGGCAAGGAGCGAATATCGCGATTTCGACGGGCCTTGAATAACTCAGATACGCTCCAAGACTTACGCTACGTGTGCCCGTCCAAAGTGAACCTATGATCCCTTTTTCGATACTCGATCTGTCGCCGGTAACCCTGGGCGGCACCGCGGCACAGTCGTTGCGCAATACCTTGGATCTCGCCCAGCACGCGGAAGGCTGGGGTTACCAACGCTACTGGCTGGCGGAACATCACAGCATGCCGGGGATTGCCAGTGCGGCCACCTCGGTGGTGATCGGGCATGTGGCCGCCGGAACCCGCACGATCCGCGTCGGCGCGGGCGGCATCATGTTGCCGAATCATTCACCGCTGGTGATTGCCGAGCAATTCGGCACATTGGAGAGCCTGTTTCCCGGCCGTATCGATTTAGGATTGGGCCGTGCGCCCGGTTCCGATCAGCTCACGGCGCAAGCCCTGCGCCGCAACTTGAGTTCGGATCCGGAGCAGTTTCCGCAGGATGTGCTGGAATTGATGAGCTATCTCGCGCCCGCGCAGGCCGGCCAGCGCGTCGTGGCCTACCCCGGTGTGGGCACGCAGGTGCCGATCTGGATCCTAGGATCGAGCCTGTTCGGCGCGCAGGTGGCTGCGGCGCTGGGTCTGCCTTTTGCATTCGCGTCGCACTTCGCTCCCGCCATGATGATGCAGGCACTCGAGATCTATCGTGCCAGATTCAAGCCGTCCAATCAGCTCGACCGCCCCTACGTCATGCTGGGTTTCAATGTGTTCGCTGCCGATTCGGATGAGCAGGCGCGATTTCTATCCACCTCCATGCAGCAGGCCTTCGTCAATTTGCGCAGCGGCCGGCCCACGCAGCTGCCGCCTCCCATGGATGGGTTCGACCAACAATTACCGCCGCCTGCCAAGGCCATGCTCGCTGAGGTGCTGTCCTGCACTGCCGTAGGCTCGCCGCAAACGGTGCGCAGCGCGTTGGCTGCCTTCATCGCGCGCACCGCGGCGGACGAACTGATGATCACCTCACAGATGTTCGATCACCAGGCGCGGCTGCACTCCTATGAGATCACCGCCGAGGCACGCAAGGCGCTGTAGCGATTCCAAGGAAGAGGCGCATGCGCTCGAGCTCCGCCTCGAGGCCGGTGCGAAACGCCACGGCGCGCGGCGCGCTGCCGCCGACATAGCCGAAGGAGTACTTGAACCCGCCTTCTCCCGCCGTCACGTTGGCCCAACCGATTACGTGTTCGTGCCATAGCAGCGGCAGGGCGTAGTAGCCGAGCTTGCGTTTCGGTGCCGGCGTATAGGCCTCGAAACGATAGGTCCAACCCCAGAAAATCTCGAGGCGACGGCGATCCCAGACGATGGGATCGAAGGGAGTGAGCAGGCGCACGCCCTCGTCGGGCCGCCAGCGAACCGAGCGCGGAATCTCGGCCGTCGGCCAGTACCAGTCGATTCCGTCGATGCACGCGTGCGCGAGTCGTTTTTTGGCGCGAGCCAATGCTTCCGCGCGTTGCGACCGCCACTGCGGCGCGCCGCCGCACAACAGGCTGGCAAGGTATCCCAAGCTGTTCGCCGGTAGCGGGGCATACTTGTGTACGACGGCGTCCAGCAACGCATCCATGCGCGCGCGGCCCGTGGCTGGCTCACCGAGGGCCGCCTCGGCTTGAGCTCCTGCATCGGTTTCTCGCACCGCGTAGACCCTCGTGCCACCGTCGCGCCGCGCCACCCGCAGCAGGCCGCGGTAGTGCATGACGTCGAGCAGTTGCGTGCTCGCGTTCGATGAACCACCGAACCAATTGGTCACCTTGCCGTGGGCGAAATGCGCGTCCACTTCGCGCGGATGCACAGCGCCGCGGCCGCGAATGAAATCCAGCACCGCCGCCGCCTGCGCCGCGCGCGCCGGGGTCCATTGCGCGCGTGCCGTGCGCGGGTGCATCAATTGGTGAAGCGCCCGCGGCACATAGCCGTAGTTAACGAAGAAATCCTCTTCCAGCGGCAGCTTCGGATAGCGGCGCTCAAGGTCGCCGGCACGATAGTCCGCCACGCGATGTCGCAGCGTTAGATCCTGCGCGCGTGCCGGCGCCCGGATCGGATCGGCCTGCACGAATCCCAGCTTGGCGATGGCCTTGCTGAGAGTGGTGGGCTTGAACAGCGAACGCGCAACAGCGTAGCGTCGCAGATGATCCAACGTGATCGGCATGCGGCGATGATATTCTAGTTGTCTATGCTGGAAACCATCGAAGTAGAAACTGCGGCGAAGCCCAACGCAGCCGTGATCTGGCTGCATGGCCTAGGCGCCGATGGGCATGATTTTGAGCCCATCGTTCCGGAACTCGTGCAGCGCGGCGAACGCGCCTGGCGCTTTGTGTTTCCGAACGCCCCGGTTCGCCCGGTGACCATTAACGGCGGCGCGGTCATGCGCGCTTGGTACGACATTCGGGGCTTGGACCGTACCGCGGTAGAGGACGTTGCCGGCTTTCGCGATACAGACAAGCACGTGCGGCAATTGATCGCCCGAGAAGGCGAGCGCGGAATCCCAGCGAATCGCATCGTGCTTGCCGGCTTTTCCCAGGGCGGCGCCGTGTCGCTTTACACCGCGCCGCGCCTTCCTGAGGCTCTGGCAGGCGTGATGGCGCTCTCCTGCTTCTTGCCGGGTCAGGCGAGCTTTGGCGTCGAGCGCGCACCCGCCAACAACGCCACGCCGATATTCATGGCGCATGGCCAGAGTGACAACGTCCTTCCCATCCCGCTTGGCACACAGTCGCGCGATTTCCTGAAGGCTCAAGGATATGCGGTCGAGTGGCATGACTACCCGATGGCACATGCGGTATGCGCGGCGGAGATCGCCGACATTCGCAAATTCCTGTTGCGCGTTCTGCCCTAACCGCAATCGCGGCGCTCAAAAAGGCAGCGGGCGTGACAGGTCGGTCGCGCGGGTCTAAGCTCATTGACCAACAATTTTCCGAACGAGGCCTTGCATCGTGGCAGCTTCACAAAAACGGGGTGCGAAGCAGTCTGCGGCGGCGCAACGACTGCGCGCCGAGTCGCAGAAGGCCGCGGCACGAGCCGATACGGCGAAACGACAGGTACGTCTGGCGAAAGCCGTGCTCAAGCGGGCGCGAAAGTTAGCGAAGGCCAGCAAAAAGGCCGCCAAACAGGCACGTAAGAAGGCCAAAGCCCAAGCCGCTGGGAAAGGCGGCACCACGCGCGACCTGCTCCAACCACCTGCTCGCACATCCGCCAAGCGTAAAAAGCCCACAGTAGACAAGTCGGCTCCTGTCCCGAAGCGACGGTCGGCGACACCGAAGCCGAAGCCGACTGCCCCGAAGCGACCGGTGGCTAGGTCGAAGCCTCGTCCAAAGACGGAGGCGGCTGCGACCGGCATGCCAGAGCGCCCTGAATTGGCGGCGGCCCAATCGGCGACCGGGCTGGTGGATAGTGCTGTTGCCGCACCTTAAGGTCAATGCTGCGGGATGAGGCGCAGGATTCCGGGAAATAATGCCCCGATGATTAGCGCCAGGAACACGGATGCCAGAAATCCGATTACCTGGCCGAGGAGCCACACTCCGAAGGC
>JAYTXS010000300.1:0-3758 GCA_043742845.1 Gammaproteobacteria bacterium | reverse complement strand
GTACTGCGATCCAGCGACAGATACCCCAGCCCCAAATGCAGCAACGCATCGAGGCGCGCCAGGGTGTCCTGCGCAATTCGCTGCGCGACGAGAGCTTTCTCCGGATGTTCTGCCGTCATTTTCAACAGCCGCGAGCCCGCCGCTTGCGCATAAGGCCGCAGCGTGTCGGCCAACCGGATCAACGGCAATCTCGATACTTCGGCAATATCCAGGCCCGCAAATTTCACGCTCAGGGATTCGGTGCGCAGCCGTTTGCCGTGACATAGAGGGCATTCGGCACTCAGCATGTACTGCTGTACGCGCTTTTTCATCAACGGACTTTGCGTGTTGGCAAATGTGTGCATCACATGCCGGCGGGCACTGGTAAAGGTCCCTTGATAACTGGGCTCTTCCTTGCGCCGCAGCGCGCGCCGGGCCTCGCGCGGCTCGAGACCGGCGTAAACAGGCACCACAGGCTGTTCGTCGGTGAAGAGAATCCAATCGCGATCCTTCTTCGGCAGTTCGCGCCAAGGGCGATCAACGTCTACCCCCAGCGTGACCAGAATGTCGCGCTGGTTCTGCCCTCCCCACGCCGTCGGCCAGGCAGCGATGGCGCGCTGCCGGATGGTGAGCGAGTCATCGGGAACCATGGATTTTTCGGTGACCTGGTACGCTCGGCCCAGTCCGTGACATTTTGGGCAGGCCCCCTCGGGCGTATTCGGCGAGAACGATTCGGCATACAGCAGAGGCTGCCTCGGAGGATAGTCGCCGGCGCGCGAGAACAGCATCCGCAACAGGTTGGATAGCGTCGTGACGCTGCCCACCGAGGATCGGGTGGTGGGTGAACCCCGCTGCTGCTGTAACGCCACCGCCGGCGGCAGACCTTCGATCAAGTCGACTTCAGGGACGGCCATTTGATGGAACAGCCGCCGCGCATAGGGCGATACGGACTCCAGATAGCGCCGCTGCGCCTCCGCATACAGCGTGCCGAATGCCAGCGAGGACTTGCCTGAACCGGAAACACCGGTAAACACAACCAGGCAGTCGCGCGGAATGTCTAGATCAACGTTCTTGAGATTGTGTTCACGCGCTCCGCGCACGTGAACCATCCCGGTAGAGTCCTTGACTGCAGCTTTAAGAGAATAGAAATTTTCGACGTGTTTCATGGGAGCCACATCTTAGCTGCTCCCCTTCAACCTGTGGCTCCCGTGCTGCGTTAGCGCACTGGATCGGTTGGCTGTTCCGCCTTGACCCGCACGAACACCTCCTCCCGGTGCACGGCCACCTCTTTTGGCGCGCTAAAACCCATGCGCACCTGAGTACCTTTGACCTCCAGCACCGTTACAGATATGTCATCTCCAATTCTGACGACCTCGCCCACTCGTCGCGTAAGAATCAACATCGAACACTCCTTGTCTGTGGACTTGGAATGTACCCTGATGCCGCCGCAATTCGCAGTGCACGCGGCACCCCGGGATATACACATTGTTAAGTGGACTGTTTGGCGTCCGCACATGTCGTCTCACAAGCCAAGCAGCGGTTCACCTGCTGCGCTCTCGGCCCATGGCGCGCATCTTTGCCTTCACTTTGGTGATCGTAGGCCTGTACTGGAATTCGCGGCGGCGAAAGCAATCGTCATAGCGGAAATCGCAATGCGAGGGTGCGTCCGGACGGGCAGTCGTAATTTTTTGCTAATGAGTGCGCCCGGACGGATTGCTCGCGGCTGCGCCGCTCGTCCTCCGCTGCGCTCCGGACCGCCGCCGCACGGTGTGCGGCAGCGTGCAAGCCGGCGTGGCGCCGGCTTGTCGAACCCGCTCGTTGTCTGTCGGCGGTTCGAATCTCATGCCCATATTCAACCTGTGACGGACGGCGGCATTCGTAATTTTTTGCGAATGAGTGCGCCCGGACGGATTCGAACCGCCGACCACCGCGTTCGAAGCGCGGTGCTCTATCCAGCTGAGCTACGGGCGCAACTGCGACGAAGTTTACCGGGTCCGCACCGGCACTGCACGCCCCGATCCACACGGCTTGCGGCATTCCCATTAGTATGAGTCGGTGGACACCACCCGAGGGACCTACTATGTCGACCAGCAAACCTGATCTCGATCGAATTCAAGCCGCGGTGGCAAACTCAGTGCACGCCCATTGGCGCATGTTTCTCACCGAAGGGATCATTCTCCTCATCCTCGGAATATTGGCCATCGTGGTTCCGCCGATCGCGACCATAGCCGTGGCGGTCTTGATTGGCTGGCTGTTGCTTATGAGCGGAGTCGTCGGATTAATTGCAACGTTTCGTTCGCGCGGTGCTCCAGGATTCTGGTGGTCGCTGATTTCCGCCATGATCGGATTCGCTGCCGGCGTGGTGCTGCTCGCATGGCCCTTATCGGGTGCCTTATCCCTCACACTGATTCTGACGGTGTTTCTCGTGCTGGAGGGGGTGGTCTCGATCCTATACGCGCTGGAGCACAGGCGCGAACTGTCGGGGCGCTGGGGCGTCATGCTGTTCAGCGGCGTCGTCGATCTGTTCCTGGCGGGAATTATTTTCGCCGGCCTCCCGGGGACGGCGGCATGGGCGATTGGTTTACTGGTCGGCGTCAACTTGGTGTTCGGGGGCTCGGCACTCATTGCCATGGCTTTGCACGCCCGCGATGCATCGCCGGCAATCAGTAAACCAGCCTAGGTTTCGGCACAAAGCCCCTAGGTGCTCGCAATTCGCGCCCTCAACAAGCGCCGTTCAGGCTCGAGCGTTGCAAGAACCAAGGCCGACTCGTAGGCCTGGCGGGCTTCGCGAGCACGACCGAGTTGCTGCAGAAAATGCCCTCGGGCGGCGTGCAACAGGTGGTACTCACTGACCTCTCCGCGCGCTGCCAGTGAGTCGACCAGATTAAGGGCGCGCGCGGCGCCATCGACCATGGAAACGGCAACGGCGTGGTTGAGTTCGATGACCGGACTGGGCTGCAGCCGCAGCAGCACCTCATACAGCCCGACGATCTGCGGCCAATCCGTGTCTTCCTTCTTGCGGGCCTGTACGTGCAAGGCGGCGATTGCGGCTTGCACCGCATAGGAACTCAAGGGTTTCGCTACTCTGAGCACTTTCTCGACCAGGATCAATCCTTCGGCAATCTTGGTCTGATCCCATAGCGTTCTGTCCTGGTCCTCGAGCAAGATCACGTCGCCCTCTTGCGAGACGCGGGCCGGCCGCCGCGCGTCATGCAATAACATCAAGGCCAACAGTCCCATCACGCCGGGATGACCGGGCAGTAATTCGTCGAGCAAACGGCCGAGGCGAATGGCCTCGCCGCACAGTTCCGCATCCACCAGCCGGCTTCCGGAAGTCGCCGCATACCCTTCCGTGAACACGCTATAGACGACCGCAAGGACACCTTGGATTCGCGGATTGAAAATCTCAGCCGCCGGCGTTTCATAAGGAATTCCGGCATCGCGAATTTTTTTCTTTGCGCGAACCAAACGCTGCGCCATGGTTTCCTCGCTGACCAGGAACGCGCGAGCTACCGCTTGCGTACTGAGTCCGCAGACCTCACGCAAGGTGAGTGCAATGTGCGCCTCGGCGCTGAGCGCCGGATGGCAACACGTAAATATCAGGCGCAACCGGTCGTCGCCGAAACTATCGTCATCCGCATCCTCGGGGGCCGTCACCGAGTCAGCTTCGGCACTGGCTATTTCGCGATAGAGAATCTTGGTATTGAAAACGACATCGCGGCGCAGGCGATCGACCACCTTGTTACGCCCGGTACTGATTAGCCAGGCGCGCGGATTTA
>JAYTXS010000299.1:0-1971 GCA_043742845.1 Gammaproteobacteria bacterium | reverse complement strand
CAACGTCGTCGGCAGCGCAGCGGTACGCGCGGCGGCGAGTCGCCGAACATCGTGCGGGAACTTCGCGACTGGTCGGCGCGTTACTCGAGCCTGGAGCAGCAAGTCAATGCTGAGCTGCGCTGGATACCGGAACTCGACGAGCTCAAGCACTGGATCGAGGAATACCGGGTGTCGCTGTATGCGCAGGAACTCAAAACCTTGGGTCCGGTCTCGGCGGCGCGACTGCAGGCCCGGGCCGCCGAGATCGAAGCGTGGATCGCGCGCTAGCGCGAGTCTTAGGTCAGACGTTGAACTTTATTCCCTGTGCCAGCGGCAGTTTCGAGCTCCAATTGATGGTATTCGTCTGGCGCCGCATGTAGGCCTTCCAGGAATCCGAGCCTGCTTCGCGTCCGCCGCCCGTGTCCTTCTCACCGCCGAATGCGCCGCCGATCTCGGCACCGGAAGTACCCAGGTTGACATTCGCGATGCCGCAGTCACTGCCCTCGGCGGACAAAAAGCGTTCAGCCACTTGCAATCGGTCGGTAAATACGGCCGACGAAAGCCCGTAGGGTACGGAGTTTTGTATGAGTACCGCTTCCTCCAACGTGTCGTAAGCGATGACGTACAAGATCGGCGCAAAAGTCTCGGTGCTCACCACCGCCATGCCAGGGCGGGCGCGGATGATGGCCGGTTCGACGAAATTGCCCGCGCGAGGCAGCACCTTGCCGCCGCATAGGAGCTCTCCGCCTTCGGCCTGCGCCGTGGCAATGGCTGCCGTATAGCGCGACACGGCGCCTTGATCGATCAAGGGCCCCATTAGCGTATCGGGCGCCAGCGGATCGCCGATGCGCACCTGACCATAGGCTGCGATCAGCCTTCGTTCCAGCTCGGCCGCGCGCGAGCGATGTACCAAAACGCGCCGCGTGCTCGTACAGCGTTGGCCGGCCGTGCCGACGGCGCCAAACACGATCCCCGGTACCGCCAAGTCGAGGTTGGCGCTGTCATCGACGATGATGGCGTTATTGCCGCCGAGTTCGAGCAGGCTCTTGCCCAGCCGTTCGGCGACGCGTACGCCGATCTGCCTTCCCACATGGGTCGAGCCGGTGAAAGACACCAGCGCCACGCGACGGTCGTCGACGAAGCGCATGGCAAGCTCAGTGCCTGCGTCGATGAAGATCTGAAATATCGGCGGCAATTTGTGCCGTTCCAGCACTCGATTGCAGATGTGCTGCACGGCCAGGGAGCACAGCGCGGTCTTTGAAGACGGCTTCCAGACAATGGCGTTGCCGCTGATGGCTGCCAGGAATGCGTTCCACGACCACACGGCCACCGGGAAATTAAAGGCGGATATCACTCCGACCACGCCGAGCGGATGCCACTGTTCGTACATGCGGTGCTGCGGCCGCTCGGAGTGCATGGTGAGGCCGTACAGCATGCGCGATTGCCCAACCGCGAAATCGGCGATGTCGATCATCTCCTGCACTTCGCCGTCGCCCTCGGCCTTGATCTTGCCGTTCTCCAAAGCGACCAGGCTGCCGAGTTGGTCTTTGTACTTGCGCAACTCCTCGCCCATCAAACGCACTGCTTCGCCGCGCTGCGGCGCCGGCACTTGCCGCCAGGCGGCCGCGGCGGCCACCGCGGCGCTCATGACGTGCTCGTAGTCGGTGTCCGTGGCGCCGCGCACTGCGCCCAGTCGTTCACCCGTGGCAGGATTGATGGATTCGATCAGGGGCCCGTCGGTCTGCTTGCTCCAGCCATGATTGCCGGACCAAGTACCGGCGTTGATGTCGCCAAGGCCCAGTGACTTAAGGGAATCGTTGTGCATAATAAACTTCCAGTGTTGCCGTTGCGGCGCGTTTGGGGGCCGCATTTTGACTTGAGAGCGCCGACAACGCTAGCATTCCTGCATGTCCAAAAGCCCCGCCCTGACGAACTGGCACCCAGCCAGTTGGCATAGCCGTCTCGCCACCCAGCAACCGAAGTACTCCGATC
>JAYTXS010000298.1:0-4150 GCA_043742845.1 Gammaproteobacteria bacterium | reverse complement strand
GTCGCACTGACCGCCCCGTACTTCCATAACGGCGCATTCCCCACATTGCAGAAAGCCATCGGCTTCTACGTGCGTCGCGACACCAATCCTGATCAGTTCTATCCCCTCTCTGCGGATGGCAGCGTTCTCAAATTCAATGATCTCTCCGGTCTGTACGGCGGCAACTTCATAGTGAACATCAGTGAGCCGGGCAGCGATGCCGGCTACCTGGGCAACGTCAACACCGGCGAGATTCCGTACAACCGTTCCTTGGGCGCAGATCCTGCCCTCAACTCTCAAGAGATCAACGATCTCATTAGCTTCCTGTGCACGCTGACGGACGGCTACGACCCAAGCCATCCGAATGCGCTGGTGTCGCCGGCGCAATGCCCGGCCGCCGCCACATGAGTCAACTCTACGTCGAGGATCGCAACACCATGAAAATCAACCAACGTTATATCGCAGCTTTGATGATCACCGCGGCGCTCGCCATACCCAGGATCGTCGGTGCCGCCGATTCGCCGCCGGTGAATCCGGATGTGGTGCAAAAACTGGAGCAGCGTCTCGACGACATGCAGCAGCAATTGGCGTCGATGAAGGCGCAAATTCAACAGCTCAAGGCGCAAAATGAAGCGTTGGGGGCAGCTCAACAGCAGCTGGCGCTGCAGCCACAAGCTGCGCAGCCGCAAGCCACGCAATCGCAAGCGGCGGCGCAAGCGGGCGGCGAATTGGCAACGACCGAGAACCCGCGGCTGGGCAGCGGTGGTATTTCGGAGAATGTGAGTCTGTGGGGCTATGGTGAGATCTATTACACGCACCCGACGCATGTTGGGCAGAGCACGCAATTCGACTTGGCGCGTGCGGTCTTCGGCATCGGGTATCGGTTCGACGATCGAACGGGGTTCAATTCCGAGTTCGAGGTCGAGCACTCCGTGGCATCCGCGGTAGATAAGGGCGAGTTCGAGGTCGAGCAATTCTATGTCGACCATCAGCTCGCACCCTGGGCCTCGGTCAAGGGTGGCCTGTTTCTAATGCCTTTCGGCTTGTTGAATGAGCACCACGAGCCCACCAATTACTACGGCGTGCAACGCAACTTCGTCGAGACCTTGATCATCCCCAGCACTTGGCGTGAAGGCGGGGCGGGGCTGCATGGCAATACCGAAATGGGCCTCAACTGGGACGTGGGCGTGACGACGGGCTTGAATCTTGAGGGATGGAACGTCAATCCTGAAGACCCGTTGTACCGCACGGCGCTGGATCTCGAGAATTCCGGTACCGCGCCGATGCAGGCCACGCATCAGGAGCTATCGCTCGCGAATGGCCATCACCTATCGCAATACGCGGCGTTGAATTACACAGGGATGCCCGGATTGTTGGCCGGCGCGGCCATATTTACCGGCAATGTGACGGTGCCCGCGCGGCCGGCCGGGCTTCCGAGCGAACGCGTCACGCTCTGGGAGGGGCATGCTCGCTGGACTCCCGGAGCGGCCGAAATCTCCGCACTGTATGCGCGCGGCCGCTTCTCGAACACGGCGACTTTTAATTTCGACAACGCCGGAGCGTCCAATCCATTGCCGGCCGAATTCCTTGGCTACTATCTGCAGGGCGCCTATACCGTATGGCAGAGCGGCGGAGCAAGGCTGGCGCCTTTCGCGCGTTGGGAACACTACGACATGCGTTCCACTTATGAGGGAATTCCCCTGGGATTTACCACCGTGCCGGCGGGCCTTGCTTGCGACGGCAAGTCCTGGCCACAACCGCGCGACCGTGTTTGGACCGTCGGCGCAAATTACTACCTGACGCCGAAGGTAGTATTCAAGATCGACTACCAAACCTTCGACATCAACAAGGATTTGACGCGCTTCGATTTGGGAATGGGTGTGGCTTTTTGAGCGGGTAACCATGTACGGCAGCACGCGCATAATATTTCTACCGATCGCCGCAGTGGCGATATGTGCGCCCGCGCACGCGCTCGTCTACTTGAGCGTCGAGCAGGCCCAGCAAGTCATGTTCCCAGGGCGTTCGCTGACGGCAATGCTGCTGGCGCTGAGCGCGGAGCAGATTGCTGCCATCGAGCACGACTCCGGCGTCAAGGTTTACGCAGGCTCGCTGCGAGTGTGGCAGTCCGATGACGGGGGTTATTTTTTTGTCGATGTCGTCATCGGCAAGCACGATCTCATCACCTACGCCGTTGGCTTGACGGCGCAGGGCAAGGTGCGCCAAACCGAGATTTTAGAATACCGAGAGGCGTACGGCGGAGAAGTGCGTAACGCCCATTGGCGGTCGCAGTTCAGCGGCCGCCAGCACGGAGATCCGGTGCAAATCGGCCGCGACATTCAGAATATCAGCGGCGCGACGCTGTCCTGCGAACATGTCACGGACGGCATCCGCCGACTGTTGGCGACCTATGCCATCGCCATCGCAGGCCAATAACTCCGACCCGCGTGTAACGCAGACGTGGCTGCGCCGCGCTCGGCCGTCACTGGGCACGATCGTGGAGATTGGCGTCAACGATCCGCGTCGTGAATTGCAACTGCATGCCGCCTTGGATGCAGCCTTTGCAAGCATTGAGCGAGTGCACGACTTGATGAGTTTTCAAGAGCCGGACAGTGATTTATCGCGTCTCAATCGGGACGCCCTTGTTCGACCCCGGCAAGTCGATCCGCATACCTATGCCGTATTCCAAGCCGCGCTGCGAATAGCGGCATTGAGCGGCGGCGCCTTCGATCCCTGCGTCACGCTGCCGCGCGAGGTATCGGGGCTGCCGCGGTGCACGGCGGCGGCGCACTGCTCCGCGAATAATTGGCGATACGTTGAGCTCTTGCCCGACAGCCGAATTCGCTACGCCAGACCCATTCGAGTGGATTTTAGCGGGATCGCCAAAGGGTATGCGGTGGATTTGGCGGTGCGCAGTCTGCAACGATGCGGTGTCGAGAACATCATGGTGAATGCCGGCGGCGACTTGCGGGCCGCGGGCCCCGAATCGCACGATGTGTTGCTGCGTCACCCGTCGGCGCCGCTAGGCTCGGCTCATGCGGTGGGCTTGTGTAACGCGGCGCTCGCCACATCAGCGGGCTATTTCTCGCGCCGCGCGAGCGCAGCCGGCGAGGTATCGGCATTGGTGAATCCCTGCGACGGCTCGCCCTATCTGGGCGGACGCAGCATCAGCGTGCGCGCCGAAGATTGCATGACTGCGGACGCCTTGACCAAAGTAGTGTTGTTCGCGCCGGCCGCCGTTGCCGAAACCGTGCTTGCCGAATGCAAAGCCGAGGCCTATGTGATTTGACTGGCCGGCGGCTTGGGATTGCGCGCGAGCCGCAGCCCTTCGCCTGAATAGATCAGCAGTGCCGTCCAAATAACCGCAAAACCGAGGGCGCGCGTGCTCGAGAACGGTTCATGAAGCAGGAACACACCGCAGGCGAACTGCAGAGTTGGGGCAATGAATTGCAGCAGGCCTACGGTCGAGTAGGGCAGCAGTCGAGTTCCGAAGGCGTAGAGAAACAGCGTAACGGCGGTGATGGGTCCCGTTCCGAGCAGCAGCGCATCGATTGCGGGCCCGCTATGGCCCAGCGCACCGCTGCCGTGGGATTCGCACCCCAGGAGGTACAAGGCCGCCATGGGGCCGAGGATCAGCGTTTCGGTAGCGAGGCCGGGCAGCGATTCGACTTTCACGACTTTGCGGATGAGCCCGTAGGTCGCAAACGAAAACGCCAGCGTCAGTGCTATCCAAGGCAGGCGGCCCGCCGTGATAGTGAGATATGCGACCCCGGCGGCCGCCAGCGAGACAGCGGTCCACTGGACAGGCGTCAGCCTCTCGGACAGAAATACCACTCCGAGCAAGACATTGACCAGCGGACCGATAAAATAGCCGAGGCTGGTTTCCACGACGTGACCGTGCACGACGCCCCAGATATAGACCAGCCAATTGACGCTAATCAAAGTCGCGCTGAGCGCCAGTCGCCATACGATACTGCGATTGGCCAAGGTCGCACGCAGCGTGAGCAATTCTCCCCGTAACGCCATCCATATCAGGACGAAGAGACAGGACCACAGCAACCGATTTGCGATGATTTGGACCGCGGGCACCTGGCGCAGCGGGTAGAAATACAGCGGAAACAAACCCCAGATCGCGAAGGCGGCCGCCGCCGAAACCAAACCCTTGCTTACCGGC
>JAYTXS010000297.1:0-2717 GCA_043742845.1 Gammaproteobacteria bacterium | reverse complement strand
CGCCTGCATCACATCGCCGTTGTAGCCCACCGACAGGCACAGATCGCCGTTCGCCAATGCCTCGATATATTCCGAAGAATTGATGTTGCGGATATAGGTACGGATCTTGCTGAGAATGGCTTGCGCCGCGACCAAATCTTCCGCTTTCTGGGAGTTTGGATCTTTACCCATGAAGCTATATACCGCGCGCATCATTTCCGCGGGCGAGTCGAGTACGCTGATGCCGCACTTCGCCACCTTGGACGCCACGGCAGGATCGAACACCATGCGCCAGCTGTCGAGCGGCGCGTCCGGCATCAATGCCTTGATCATTTTCTCGTTATAGCCGATGCCATTGGTGCCCCAGGTGTAGATGATGCCGTGCGCGTTGTCCGGGTCGTGCAAGGCCACTTTGGACATGAGCTGCGCATCCACGTTCTTGAGGTTCGGCAGCTTGGATTTGTCGAGTGTCAGATAAACGCCGGCCTTGATCTGGCGCTCGAAGTATGAAGCGGTGGGAACGACCACGTCGTAGCCGCTGCTGCCCGCCAGCAGCTTGGTCTCCAAGGTTTCATTGGTGTCGAAATAGGCAACGCGCACCTTGATGCCCGTTTGCTTCTCGAAGTTCGACAGCGTGTCGGCGGCGAGGTAGTCGGACCAAATGTAGAGGTTCAGCACCTTCCCGGTGGCGGCCGCAGCGCCTGCGCTATCGGCAGTGCCCGGGGCGCCGCTGCCGGATCCGCTTTTGCGGTCCCCGCAAGCGCTTAAGACCAATACGCAGCCAAGGGCCAGAATCGCCATCCGACGAACGCTTCTCATCCAACGATTCCCCTTGTTCTTAAGTGCGCGACGACAATCGTACGGCGTCCGTTGCGCGGTGCCGGTCACACCTACCCGTTGCATGACGCCCGCCGCACGCTCGTCTAAGGCTTAGGTCCACTAGTTATATCGCAGCAGCGCGGGGCGCGCTACACGTTCAACAGTAGATGTTCGCGTTCCCAAGAACTGATGACTTGCGCAAACGTCTCATACTCCGCTTCCTTGACCGCGGTATAGGCCAGCACGAAGCGGTCGCCGAACAGGTCCACCAGAGGCTTGGACTCGCGCAGCAGGCGCAATGCCTCCGCCAGGGTGCGCGGCAGGGCAATGGCAAGATCGTAGGCGCTGCCGGAGATCGGCTCCGAGGGCTTCAAGCCCTCAACCATACCCAGATAACCGCACGCCAGCGATGCCGCGATCGCAAGGTAGGGATTCGCGTCGGCGCCGCCCACCCGATTTTCGACACGCCGCGCCTCGGGCCCGGACATGGGGACTCGCAGTCCGGCGGTTCGGTTGTCGTAACCCCAATGCACATTGATGGGCGCAGATGAGTAGCGGCTGATGCGCCGATAACTGTTGACGTTCGGTGCGAACAGCGACATGGCGCCCGGCAGGTACTTCTGCAATCCGGCGATATGCCCAAAGAACAGCTGCGAGGGCGAGCCGTCGGCATTGCTGAAAATGTTCTTGCGGGTCTTCACATCGACGATGCTTTGGTGCAGGTGCATGGCGCTGCCGGGCTCCTTCGCCATCGGCTTGGCCATAAACGTGGCATACATCTTGTGCCGCAACGCCGCCTCGCGCGCCGTACGCTTGAACAAGAAAGCTTGGTCGGCGAGGCTCATGGGATAACCATGCAGCAGGTTGATTTCCATCTGCGCCGCGCCTGCCTCATGGATGAGGGTATCGATTTCGATATCCTGGGCTTCGCAGAACGAGTACATGTCGTCGAACAACGGATCGAACTCGTTCACCGCGGCAATGCTGTATGCCTGGCGGCCGATTTCCGGACGGCCCGAGCGGCCCACCGGCGGCTTCAAGGGATAATCGGAATCCACGTTGGGCTCGACCAGAAAGAATTCCAACTCAGGCGCCACCACCGGCTCCCAGCCATGCGCCTCGTACAGATCGAGTACCCGGCGCAGCACGTAGCGGGGCGCCATGGTGACCGGCCGGCCGTCACCGTAGAAGCAATCATGAATCACCTGCGCGGTCGGTTCCGCCGCCCAGGGCACGACACGCACGGTTTTCGGATCTGCCTTCAGGACAATGTCGATGTCGGAAGGGTTCATGGCGCTCTGGTCGTCCGGGTAGTCGCCCGTCACCGTCTGCAGGAAGATCGCTTCCGGCAAGCGCATGCCCTCCTCCTCGGCAAATTTCTCCGCGGGCATGAGCTTGCCGCGGGCAACTCCCGCCATGTCCGGAATGATTGCCTCGACTTCCGATATGCCGTGCTCTCTCAAGAATTGCTGAATCGTGCTGGCCATAAATCACCTGTCAACTATGCGCGCCCGACTGGCTTCACCGAATGCCGCAAACAAGGCGCGAGAAAATGGATTCTGTGCAAACTGCCATTCCGGATGCCACTGCACGCTTACGGCGAAATTCGCTGCGTCTGCTACCCGGAATGCCTCGATGACTCCGTCCGGTGCGCGCGCCTCGACAGCCAAATGCTTACCTAGGGTCTTTATTCCTTGCCAATGCAGGGAATTGACTTGCAGGCGATCCTGTCCGGCGATTGTGCGCAACAACCCTCCAGGCTCCAAGAGGACTTCGTGAGCGGGTCCGTACTGCACCTCCAACGGTGAGGACTCATCCTCACGATGATCGAGGAGTCCTGGTACCTCGTGCAGTCGCTGGTGCAGGATGCCGCCATAGGCGACATTCATTTCTTGAAAACCCCGGCAAATCGCCAACAC